>DATJXK010000001.1:0-15171 GCA_035500235.1 Pseudomonadales bacterium
CAAAGAAGGACAACTTCCCACAGTTTGCTATTGAGCGCCGCGGAAATAATGCTGCGGCCTTCACCGAGGCCAAGGACACCGAGACCGAGTTTTTTCATATATCAGTTTTTCTCCGGATGCAGACCTTGTTTAGAAAGGTAGTTGTTAATGATGCCTTTGTAGCGCGTGAAAACGGCGGTTTTTTCCTTGGAACTGCCGCCGTCCATGGCGTCTTCGCGGGCTTCTTTCAGCAGTCGCAAAATCTCCTGTTTGTTGGCGTCACTCAGGTTCGGATACTGGTTGCAATAGCCCTGGTAGGTAAACTGGACTTTGCCATAGGTCATCTTGTCCTTTACCTGCTCGATTTGTGCCGGGGTCAAATATTGCGCGAGAGCGGCGAGATAGTTGTCATGCAAGACTTTGAGGGGCGCCCGAATCTCAGCCGTGGCGGCTTTATCCGAGCGGACGGCCTTGAGTCTGGCGTCGTTAGTATTATGCCAGGCGTTGAGAGCGCGATATTGCGCGATGATGATTTCCTGCACTTTGGCTGCTTTGTTGGTATCGCCAAGGTCCAGCACTTTAATAATGTCCGCGGAGCGGGCTTGGAGAGTGGCGGTATATTTGGCCTCCTCCGCCTGGTCGGGCGTAGTATTTGTGGCAGTGTCATCCGCGGCAAAGGCGGAAACAGCCAAGAGCAGAATTGCGAAAATAGACCCTATTTTTTTCATAAAATTTGATATTACTGATTTGCGTTTAAAAGGCCTTCCAAAATTTGGCGCGGCACACGAACAGCGGTGCCGTGTTTGTGGCCTTCAGGAAAGGAAACTTGGGCCGTGATATTGGTAAACGTTTTAAAGTCGCGGGTCTTGAGGGCGCCGTAAATCTTCTCGCGGTAGGCATCGAAATAAATCAGCCAGTCATCGCCGACTTTCAGAGCGCAAGGGCCTTCGGTGAATTTTTCAGTGAGAGGCGGAGAAACATCGCGCCATGGCCCGATCGGAGAATCACCAAAGGCCACACGCACGTTTAGGCCGGGCCGTGAATTATCTTTGAAGACCAGGACATATCGGTCGCCATCTTTTAGAATAAACGGGTCGATGGCGCTGAAACCGGGATCGAAGAACAGTTTCTCCGGAGAGAAACTTTTAAAATCATGGGTGGTGGTGAAGAAAAGGCGATGGTTGTTGTTGTGTTTTTCCTGATAGTCCGGGAACCGTCCGGGAATCGTTGAGGCCCAGGTGATAATAAATTGCTGATTTGGCGCGTCATAAAATATTTCCGGCGCCCAGACGTTGACGGTCGTGGGTTCGTTGGTCATCACGGGAACGAATTGTTGATCGGACCAATGAATTAAGTCGGGGGAACTGGCGCAGCCGAAACCCAAGTCGCCATGCCAGCCGGCGGTCCAGACCAAATGAAAAACGCCGTCGGGCCCGCGCGAAAGGCTGGGGTCGCGGAATTGATTGGTGGGGCCGACATGCGCTTCGAGAAACGTGCCGGGGACATTCGTCCAATGATAGCCGTCGTAGCTGTAGAGAAAGCGGAGGTATTTTTGGTCGGCATCATGGAAGGAGGTGAAAAGGTAGACGGAATCCTGGTTTGTGCCGGCGGCGAACCCCTTCCATGCCGTGCTGAAGGCGGAGAGAACCAAAAGCCACAGCCAAAGGCGGCAGAAAAATTCCAAGCGGGGTTGCAATGGCCCCCTCACCCCAACCCTCTCCCCCCGCACACGCGTGTGAAGGGGGCGAGGGAGGTGAGGCATCCCCGAAATATTTGAGCACCGATATGTAGGACAATCTTTAGCCAATTTCATGATTATTGGGCAGCGAGGGGCAGCCAGACGGACATTTCCGAGGGGCCACGATTTTGCCAGACGGAATAGGGAATGAAACGGATGTTGATCTGGTTGAGTTCATCGGGCTTAAATTCGCGATAGAGTTTACCCGTCCAATCGGATTGCGGGCGCACCCAGGCCCGGCCTTCCAATACGACAACGCCATCCAAGAGCCGGCGGTCATAACGAGCAGTCAGTTGGATGTCCGGGGGGATCAGAACGTCAGAAAGTCTGACTCCGCGCGGCAGGTCAGGTGATTCGAGGCAATAAACGACAGGCCCGCGCTGGATAGCGACTTGATTCAGGTCTTCTTCGACGAGCGGATTGGCCTCCATCAAACGCACGGGCATGGGCAAATCAAGGTCCACGACATCGCCCGCCTGCCAGTGGCGTTGAATTTCAAAATAGCTTTGGGGTTTGGGAGAGCCGGGTGCAGGAGCGTCGTTGATTTGGACGCTGGCATCTTGCGTCCAGCTAGGAATCC
Organism: Pseudomonadales bacterium; assembly: GCA_035500235.1. Classification (GTDB taxonomy): domain Bacteria; phylum Verrucomicrobiota; class Verrucomicrobiia; order Limisphaerales; family UBA11358; genus UBA11358. The sequence continues at coordinate 2,298 of DATJXK010000001.1, forward strand.
GGAGCTTTAAGGAAAATTCTCCATCGCCGCATTCCAGAATTTTTATGCGCACACGGCCATTCCACGGATAATCGGTTATCTGCTCTAGCTTGATCTTTTCGCCTCCCGATAATTCTGTGTCGAGGGTGCTGCTACCGTAGAGGTTGATCCAAACAGCATCTTTAGTGGTGCTGTAGGCGTAATTGGCGGATTCGGCGATGGTGCGAACCAGGTTGGGCGGGCAGCAAAACGAACTTAAAAACGGCACGCGAACGCGCGGCCAGCGCAAGTTGGTGGGCAGCGGGTCAGTGACGCGGAGCGGATTGGTGTAAAAGAAATTGGTGCCGTTCAGGCTGACGCCGGAGAGAACGCTGTTGTAAAGCTCGAGTTCGACGACGTCCATGAATTTGGCATCGCCCGTCGCGAGGAACATGCGCCAGTTCCAAAAGACGTTACCGATGTTGGCGCAGGTTTCATTGTAGGCGGTGATGTTGGGCAACTGATAATTGCGGCCATAGGCCTGGTGCACACGGGTGATGTGTTTCTGATCCTTGGCGCCGTCAGGCGCGGCACCGTCGTAAAGCGCGCCGCAACCACCGGTGATGTACATTTTTTCCGTGACGACGTTGGTCCAGATAGGGGTCAAAGATTTCCATAGGACGGAATCGCCATCTTCCAAATACAAATCTGCCGCACCGGCGTATAAGTAATTAGCGCGCACGGCATGGCCTTCGGCGTTGGTCTGTTCTTCAAACGGAATCTGGTCCTGATTGTCAGCAGTACCATCCTCGACAAGGTTGCGCATGGCCAAAAATTTCTTAGCGAGTTCCAGGTAACGGGGATTGCGAGTGGTGCGATATAATTCGACGATGCCCATGTAGTGGGAGGGGCAGACGAGATTATTCGCGAGCGCGGGCGTGGGTTCCTGAAAAGTGTCACAGAGATAATCGGCCGCTTTGCAGGCGATGTTGAGAAAATTGGTTTCGCCGGTGGCGCGATAGTTGACGCAGGCGGCAGTCATCAATTGGCCGAAATTGTAGACCTCGAACCTTTCGGGGTCGGCGAAGGGAATTGCATTGGTATCACCCTGCCGCTGGTGAAGCTGCACCCAAGTATCGATGTAGCCGTTGGTGTCCTGGGCCTGGCTGATGACCGAAATGATGCGGTCCAGATTGCTTCGCAGTTCGGGATCATTGGTCATGACTAGCGTCGCGCTGGCGCCTTCAAGAAATTTGTAAAAATCGCCATCATTGAAGACAGCGCCGTGGGATTTGCCATTGACGAGGCCGGCGGCAATTTCGAAGTTGTAAAAAAATTGCGAATAATTCGTCCCTTCCATGAGACGGTCCATGCCCGGGACCATCTGAGTGCGGCATAAATCGAAGCGGTCTTTCCAAAAACCGCCGGTCCATTGGGCATCGCCCAAGCCAACGGTGCTGATTTTGGCGTACGGGCTGGAAGTGGTATCCACGACAGCGGGCCCGGCAGCCAGGGAAAGGGGAATGGCGGCCAGAAGCGCGCAGGTGAGGAGAATTTTTTTCATGGCTGTCTCATGCCCAAGTGAGCGTCGCGTTTCTCCAGGTTTTCAGATTGGGGCACGACACCGAGAATCACAAAACTGCCGCGATCGGGAAATTCAATTTTTTGGTCACCGGCGTCATAACGGAACGCGTGGATATCGAGGTTCGGACAGCCGGAAATGGTCGCGGCGTTTTGAATGACCGAATCCACGCCGCCTCGTTCGTCGGCCCGGGCATTGTTTTCGAGCTGGGGCACCTGCTGCCAGGTGTGGTCGCTGCTGTTAAAATAGCCGACTAAAATCTGCACCGGTTCGGCGGCTTCAAATTCGATTGCCCCAAGGTGGCCTTTTTTGGCTGAGTTGTGAGAGAAGCGGATGCCGGTCAGGCCGTTCAGCTCAGGCGCGAGAGTTTGAATGGCGAAATCGCGGTCGCTAAAGACATGCGCGCCGACTTCGACGCGGTAGGTTTCGGCATTCGTAGAAATCAATTTAAAGGAGGCGGGGAGCCAGGGCTTGATATTGGATGCGGCCGTCGCAGCACTCCCCTGCCCCAGGCCGGCTACTTTCGCCTGAAAATCCATGAGTTCCTTTTGATAAAGCGGAACGAGCTGCGACCAGAGATAATTGGTGCCGCCGCTATGGGCACCGCCGGAGAAAGGAATCTTTCGCTGCGTGGTTTGCATGCCGTTGGCGAATTGGTAAGCGGGCGAAGCGAGTGCGGAAAGCTTTACGTAGTTGGTAAAACTTTCGGCGAGGAATGTTTCCGCGGCCTGCATATCGGAAATTTCGTGGCTATCATTATAACGCAAAACTAATTCAGCGGCCTTAGCCTTGGCAGAATAATTTTGCGCCATCGCCTGGATGCAATAAACGTCATTGCGCAGGCGGTCGAACTCGGCGCGGTTTTTAGTCACAAATGGTTTGGCAGCATCGATGGCGACAACAGCGTTCGAGGAATACGATAAAACCTCAGCGATGATGGAATCGGGTGTTTCGCCAGTGTGTGATTCATGGCCTGATTCTTTCTTCACGAATTCATCCAGGCGCTCGCCGGGTGGCGCTTGCGAGAGCCATAAATCCGGAATCGCGCCGTATTTTTGCGGGTTTACCAACTGATCCAGGGTCATGCCCAGTGATAGTGTTTGGCGATTTCCCTCAGTGATGCCAAAGCGGCGAACCAATCGGGGTGCGACTTCGCCAGAATCATCGTAGGCCTGGAGAATTTTTTCGGCGGCATTGGTGTTGCCATAAAAATCGGCGAGACGCGAAATCCAGAAAGCATGGTCCTGAGCTTCGGGAATGTCAGGGTTCCATTCGTAACGTGACCAGGCTTCAAACCAAATCCAGTCGCGATGCCATTGCAATAACGAAGGCGCGACTGCGTCGGGCGAATTAGGCCAATTCCAATACGACAACGGGTAGAGATGGAGACCGGTGGCGCCGAGGCGATCGCGCGAGGCCTGCACGCACTTTTGAATGAAGACGACATCGCCGTAGCGGAAGGGTTCCAAATTGGACAGGAGATGGATATTGACCATGTGGGGTCCCTGTTTGGCCTCCCAGAGTTGAGCAGCCTGGTCTTTGCCACGAGGTTCCCAGGTGGTGAGTGATTCGCCGTTGTATTTGGTCTGGGTGTAGAGATTGGTATAGGCCTGATAGGCGGGAGGAAGCACCGCATAAGGATCAAACGCATGGTCGCGGAAGATCACGGGCGGTTCTTCCTTCAGGCCGGCTGCTTTCATGCCGTCCATGAGGCCCGGAAAAATCACGTTGGTTTCCCATTCAATTTGGTTGGGCGAGCCTTTGAGCGCTTCGCCGAGGCAGACCAGCAGGCTGACATTGGGATATTCCTTCACGAAAGCGGCGATTGATTTGCGTGTGTAATCGGACGTCAACGGCGTGGGCGCGGAGAGCTGCGTAGAAATGCCGTTCTGCTCCGCGAATGGTTTGGACACGATGATGTTGTAAAACATCTGGATGAGCCAAATGCCGCGCTTATCACACTCGGCGCTAAGCCAGTGGTACATTTCCTGGTTTTGCTGGAAGACGTCGTCCGGCACTTCGACGGCGCAGGGATAATCTTTTAACCGCACAAGTGACGCGAAGGGATGGCCGCTCCAGAGGTAGAGCGTGTTCATCCGGTTCTCGACGAGAAAATCCAAATACTCTGTCCACATCTGCTTGTTATAAAACCATGGGAAGAGTTGCGGCGTGATGGGGTATTCATAGACATGGCGGCCGGGCAGGATATAGGTCTTCTGCAAACCGATGCAGGTGCCGCGGAGGGTCATTGCTGGAGCATCGTGGAAATTTGCTATGTCAGCTGTTGGCAGATTTCCGGCTTCGCTGATTCGTTTCGCCAACTCTAAGCAGCCGTAAAGCGTGCCGGAATCGCCGCCGGAGGTGATGACGATGTCGTTATTGCCCATCAAATCAAAACGAAAGCCTTCGGCATTGATGCCCGGGTCGTGCGAGGTTTCGAGATGGATTTTGCGGCCGGGAACTTTTTCGGATTGAACGATAGAGGCGTCCAGGTTGGCCGATTTGAGGGACTCAATCAATTTCTCTGCGCCAAATTCAACGCGCGGTGCGGCATTGGTACCGATGATAATGGAAATCGTTTCCGCACGCACTGCGAATGCAAGCGAAAGGGTGATGAGAAGAAATGCGATTTTTTTTACCATGAGATTCTGAAGGTTATTCCCCTACCCGCTTGAGGCGGATGGCCATGTAAGGCTGGTCCGGGAGTTTGATGGCGCGATCGTCTTTATCGCCGTAATAGTAATCGGTCTTTTTCTGGAGAGTGAACGTCCCGGGCACGGGCTTCACGGTCATGTTCCATGTATCCAGCACTTCGGCGGTGAATTGCATGCCGTTGGTCAGGGGAGTGCCGTTGGCGGTGACGGCTTTGGGAAGCCAAAATTTCCAGGAGTTCGTCGTCTCTTTGCCGAAATAGATGAGATAATATTTTCCAGATTGGCCGCCACTGCCGGGAATTTGCCATTTATCAATAGGCTCAATGCCTTCAGGAGGGGCGTCATCCAAAACCTGTTTTAGGAAGGCGAGCCGCGCGGGGCTTTGGCCTTTGAGCGGGCCGCCTTTGGCCCACCAGATAACATCATGAGGATCGAGGTAGGTTTCGCCATGGCCGACGTAGGTGCCAGCAACCGTGCCGTTCCAAAACCGAAAGACCATCTCTTGCGGCGAAAGATTGCCCCAGCGCATGGGCAGGTTGCCCTCGTACTTCACTTCGTCATAAACGACGGGCTTGCGATAGACGTCGCGGTAAAGCTCGGCGCTGGCGGCGCTTTCCACGGCGAGACCGTTTTGGATGCTGGCGTGAGTAATCCAGGGCAACGTGTTGTTGAAGATTTTTTGACCGTTGTGAATGGAAATCAAATGATGGTACGGGTCGTTGGTGCTGATAATTTCACCGAAGCTGACGAAGTCGGCCTCGTTTTTTTGCTTCATCAAATCCCATTCGTTGGCAAGCGACCACCAGACGTTGCGATAGGCGGAGAGGCGGGCGGTGACGTAGCGGAGATAGAGATCGTCATCGGCGGAGGGCATGCGGTCAAAGCCCCAGTGGCCGGTGTCGTAAGGATGAAAGAGAATGATGTCGGCCTGGATGCCGAGCTTTTGCAAATCGAGAATGCGCTGTTCGAGGTGCTGGAAGAACTGGGGATTAAACTGCGTGAAATCCCATGTGTGCGGCGGAGTGCCAACGTAGGGATAGAGAACCGGTTCGTTGGTATTCCACGAGTACCACTTGGGAAAAATGCACATGCGGAGTTTGTTGAAAGGAGCCGTCGAGAGGGTCTGAAGGGTTTCCTCTTGCAGAGATTCGGGCTGGTGGATCCAGCCGTAGCACGTGGTACCAAGTTCTTCGTAGGGCGTGCCATCGGCATAAGCAAAGTGGTAGATATAAGCAACGTGAACCGGGCCGTGGTTATCCGGAGACGGTGGCGTGACGGTAAAGTCGCCAGTATGGCCGTTGAGTTCGGGGCTGGAACTTTCGGTGGCGTAATGCCAGTCGCCTTGTTGCCCGGGCATAAAGCGAACGCGATACGTTCCGTCGCCGTCGTAAAATCCATTTGCCTCGGTGGAATTCGTGCCCTGGGAAAAGCGGGCGGAGAATTGAACGTCGGTGAACGGGTTGCCGTTGGTTGGGCCGTTGAGCGCGACTTCAAAAATACCCCATTGCTCAACAGTTGATTCGGCGCGCAACGATAAGACGGATGCGAGGAGCAGGAGCGAAATGATTTTAGCGAGTTTCATATTATTCGCGGGTCAGCCAGACGACGCCCCGGGGCAAGGTTACTTTTCCACCGGCCTGGACAGCTTGGGATTCGGAGTCAACCGCGCCGGTTTCCTGACTTACGACGTGAACCTTGAATGAACCGGATTCGGCGGAGAGGTCCAGGGGAGAAGATGAATCTCCGGAATAGACCAAGAGCTGTTTGCCGGGCTCGCGCAAGACCCAGCGGCCGTCTTTGGAGACGTCGGGCCATGGAAGCATTTTAGGAATAGCGGAGAGCAGTTGCGCGTCGGTTGTTCGCGGCAATGCCGGCATAGAGCCGCCGGCACAAAGAAAGGCCCAGGAGCCGCGCAATTTTTCGTCTTCACCGGAGGCAATGACGGCTTTGTCAGGGAAACGCGGACGGTATTGCAATGCCATCGCCGCAAGGTCTTCGTCGGTGGGCGTGCCGCCTTTCGATTGCCTCTCGAGCTGTCGGGGCGAAAGATTTTGGCCGCCTTTTGGCGCAAACAATCCCCTGTCCGTCTGCCACCAATAACGGAAGCAAATCACATCGACGATCGGGCTACGTTGAGGGTCGGCGAGAATGGCGTCCTGCACGTCTTTGGTACACGCCAGGGCGACAGTGGCCTTGCGCCCGGTTTCGCGCTCCCAATCAGCGATCGTATCGATCCAGAATTGTTCAAAGGCCAGCGGACCGGTAAATTCGGCGCTGGTGAATTGGATGACGTTTGGCTCGTTGGTGAAATTATCCAGGTTTTGACGGATAAAACTCTCGTTCAATTTGCGCCGGACGAGATTGTTTGTGTCGTAAAACTGGGCGGCCATGAAGTTGCGCTTGTCCCCGGCGAAAGGTGGTGGCTCGGGGAAGCCAGTGTTGTTGATATTGTTGGCAGAACGCCAGGGGCTATCGACCCAATGTGCGCCGGCTTCGAGGATGTTGTGCTGAAAATAATTTTCGTTGAAGAGCACGAGTCCGCGCTCGTCGCAAATATCGGCGAACTGCCGGAGGCGCGACCAATACCAGGGATTGAATTTCGTGACGTCGTATTTACTCAGGCCGTCCCAGGCTGTCCCCTGCCCGCTGCGCGCGAAGGGTTGCTCGTAAAAGGGCGCCCAGACGTCGCTATCTTCGCGGCGGACACGCTCATGGTCTTCGCGACGGCGGTCGTACCAAAGCCCGTAATGATGATCGAGCGCGACATCGTTTTGGGCAATCATTTCATCAGCAATATCATTTAGATCATCCGTAAAACCCGGGCCGATGCGGCCAGGCGCAAAACGCGTCAGGTTGATGCCGTAATCATTGGCCTCACTCGGGCGCATATTGCCGCGCCACCAATTGATCGCCGCGACATCGCCGACGAGCAATTTACCATCGCAAACCAGCCAGCCATTGGTGAGGGAAATTTCGCGGTTCGCAGGGGAAGCAGGCGGTGGCGCAGCAGGAAGATTCTCAATGCGCATCGCATCGCCCGATTCGCACGGAATAGGATTTCTTTCAGAAGCGCGAGCAATGTAATCGGAAAGCTGGGGAGCAGGCTGGCCTGACTCTTCGACCATTTCAGCCGCCTGGCTCATAGTGGGGTTGGAAAATTCCGTATAACTGCGGGACATGAGCGGAATTTTATTGGCTGCTCCTTTTCCCAAACGATCAGAAACCTGCGCGACGTACAGGCTTAGTGGACGCACGGATGAATTCGCCTCGCGCCAGATACCGTTGCCCTCAAATTCACCCCAGCAGCCGAAGGCCCAATTCTGCGCGCCGGGCGGATTATCGCAGGAAATTTTTGAAGCGTCGCACTGCCAGAGGACAGAATTGGCCGCCGACCAGCCGGCACCTTCGCCATCATCGCCGCGGTTCATCAAACTCAGCCCATTGCCATCAATCCGGGTATTGTCAAACAACGTCCCACTGGACCAGGCACCAATCGCGCCACTATCGCGACTCGGCAGGGTATCCTCGCACTGAACAAAAGCATTCGGGCCGGCTGCGCAAAAACCCACACCAAAATCATGACGGCCATATTCCGCCCAGCAACGGAGAAACAATGTCTGCTGGCCCATGGTGAAAAAGGTATTGCGCCGCCAGCCGGCGTCTTCTGAAACGGGCGCTAATGACAGGCAATCCTCCACGGTCACGCGTTTGGAACTTTCGTAAATGGCAACGGCGGAACCCGCGAAATGTTCAAAGGTCACCTGGCGCACCCATGCGTCCATCGTATTTTCCATGGTGATGGCGAACCAGGAATGATCTTCATCACCGGGATGATTGGGGTCGAACTCAGATTCGAGCCGAAGGTTTTCGACGCCAACATTGGTGATTCGTCCCGGCCACGTGTACGTTTTGACATAGCCGCCGCCGAAGTTTTTTTCTATGGCGGTGGTGATGGGCGAATCCACCGTCACGACGCCGTTATCGATTTTTTGGATCGTCCGGTCCCAAACCAAATCGTAATTGCCCGGATGCCAGACCAAACGCCAATCGCCAAGGCCGCCGCCGAATTCGTTCATGCCCAGGGAATCGATCCACTCCTTCGTGGCGGGCCGAACCACGTCAATGGTGTCACCGACATTTAGGCCGTCGGTATTTGCCAAATGAAAGCTCATCGCGCCGACGGAAACGTAGTCGTTGGTAATTTTCCAGTCGGGATTGGTGTGCGTAGAAAAATCATTTTGACCGACGATGCGAATAAGCGTGCGGCGATCTGTTCCGGCGGCCACTAAAACAGTTCCGGATTCATCCATCCCCTGCCCTCGCAGGTCGACGCCGGAATTGGTGATTTGTAATGCGCCGAGGACTTCGTGGCGCCCCTTCAATAGAAGCACCGCGCCGCGAATGCCGTTGGTATCCGCCGGCAAGCTGGAGACATAGTCAATGGCTTTTTGGATGCGAACGGTTTCGTCGCCGTCAATGGGCGAAACAACGACGCGAACCGGGACATCGGGAATTTGACGATCGCCACCAGCGTAACCGCAGGTGGAAAAATCGGGAAGGCGATTGCCGTGATCGTCAGGCGAGTAAACCAGCGTACCATCTTTGCCCTGCGAAATAATCGGAGATACTTTCTTGGGCGCGGCATTGGCCGCGAGGGCAAATCCAAGAATGAATGGCAGAAGGATTTTTTTCACAGTTTTCCGGTTATCTTTTCCAATTTTTCGCCATGGGCGATTTCTTTGCCATCGGCGAGGACAATTAAACCTTTACCGCGGCCATAGCGCGAGCCATCGGCGTCCCAAAAAATGGTCAGGGTGTGACCGTGATAACGAATGCCATCGAGGCAAAAGTAATTCCAGGTGCCGCCGGGTAGCAACGGCCAGACTTCCACGGTGTTGTCGGCACGCGGAACGAGGCCGACAACGCCGGTGATCAGCAGATCAGCAAAAGTGGAATGATTGTAGTAACGGCTGCGCCCGCCCTTGCCATTGATCCATTGCCCCGTGGTTTCGTCCTGATATTCGCCGATGTATGGTTTGCCATTGGCGTGCTGGCTTTCAACATAAGTCAGGAAGGCATCAAAGTAATCACGCGAGGTGACGACATTTTGCGGATAGTCACGGAGCACGTTGGCCAGCCCGTCGAGGGTTTGTGACGTGGCAAAGGGCCAGACGGCGCCGTCCCATTCACAATGTCCATAACCATGCGTGCGAAAATAGGGGCTCCGGCGTTCGGCGGTGGTGATGCCGTAAGCCGCCTGAAAACCCTGGGGATCGGTCAATTGCATCCACGCATCTTCGTAACCATTTCCCATGGCAGGCAGTTCAAACATCCATGGAATGAAACCGATTTCTTCGCGGACATCGGCAAGCTGGCCGTTATCGTGAAGCGCTTCAAAAAATTTGGCATTGACGTTCCATAAATTCGTTTCGACCAGCTTTTTTAACGTTGCTGCTTTGGCATCGAATTCTGCGGCGATGTTCGGCTTTCCGGCCAGTCGCGCGATGTTGGCGATAGCCACGGCGTTGCCGTACATGTAGCTGTTGATGGTTGGACGGAGATTTTTATTAGTGCGGGAACCGCTGATGGATTCTTCCATGGCGTCGCGGACGTCGTATTGCCAAAACAGGCCATTGACAGTCAGGCGCTCCTGCTCCCAGAGCTGGTAATCCTTAATCAAATTATTTAGCTGGGAGACGGTGAAATCCTTGTCTCCAGTCACGAGGTATTCTTGCCAGAGCGCATACGCGACCCAGTCGCTGTACTTATGCAGTTGCGCCAGGTTGGTTGGCCCCAAAAACCAATAGCGAATGTAGCCGTCAATGTAATTCTGGTCGTGCAACCAGCGGCCTTCGACGATTTGATGGCCGAGTGCGCTGCTGATGGGCGTGGGCCGCGTGAGGAACTCGGTGAAAACAAATCCATCGGGTGTTTGCTCCAGATGTTTGCGGAACGACCACCAGCGAAAGTAATACATTTCCTGCACGGCAGGATCGGGGCATTCGAAGAGCGGGATTTCTTTTTGCAGCCAACTCCACGAATTGGCGTTGGAAACGAAATTGGTGACGTTTTCGTCCTCCATGGAATTGAAATACACGATGTAATGAGCGAAGGAATCGGGCTGCAATATATAGTTGGGTCCGGACGCAAAATTTTTTGGGGCAAAGATAAAGAGAAGAAGAAAAGACAAGAAACCCGGCCCGGGCCACGGGCAGCGAAATTTCTTGGTCGAAGCCGGATTCATAACAAATTCATAGCTTTAATTGAGACAATTCTGCTTCGATTTCCTTCAACCGGTTTTTGACCAATTCGCGTTCTTCCGCGCGAAAACGGTGGAAGGGTTCGGCCATAAAATCATCACAGATGCCCAGGCAAGCAAGGGCGCATTTGATGCCTTTGATGATGGAAGAGGAATATTTGCCGATGCGATAGAACGATTTGCTGACGCGGAGGATTTGCTTTTGCAGCTCTTGGGCACGCGCAATGTTGCCGGCCTGAAACTCTTCATAAAGTTTCGTATAAAGCCGGGGGAAAATATTCGCGCCGCCATTCACCCCGCCATGGCCACCGAGTTGCAGGGTATCAATTAAAAGCTCTTCGGGGCCGGAAAGCAGCGACCAGTCTGGCCGTCGCCGAACGAGTTCCGCCGTATTTTTAAAGTAAGCAAGGTCACCCGAGCTGTCCTTGAAGCCGATGATGCGTGGCTCGTCCAGGGCACGGCGGATGGTTTCAGGTTCGATCTGGACTTTGGTCAACGAGGGAATGTTATAGAGGAACAAAGACAGCGGCAGCTCCGGTACAAGGTGGTCAATGTACTCCTGAAGTTCGGGTTGCGCTTCGGGCAGATAATACGGCGGCGCGACGACCACGGCATCGGCGCCTTTTGATGCGGCGTAACGGGCCAGCTCAACAGATTCGACGAATGATGTATCGGTAATGCCAACAAGAACGGGCACACGCTGTTTCACCTGGCTGCAGACGCGCGCGATCAAATCCCGGCGCAATCGATAGCTCAGGCCGGGACCTTCGCCAGTCGTGCCGAGAATGAACAGCCCACTGACGCCACCGGCTAAAATGTGCTCCACCAGACGTTCGAGACCAGCGAGGTCAAGTTCATCACGGTCACGCAGTGGCGTGACCATCGGGGGAATGATGCCGCGCAGTTTCATACTGGTTCAATGTGCGGATGGCAGCGGGCGAAATTGAAGATGGCGAATATAATTAAAATCGCCGCAAGCAAATAAACCACGCCACCAAATGCAATGGCGTCGCTCATGTTTTTAATTTCTGTTCCCTGCCCTTTGTATTTGGACACGTAGCCGACAAAAATGGGGCCAAGAGCACCGCCGCCCCAGCCGACGGTATTCATCAGTCCCGCCGCGGTCCCGCGGGCTCGAGACTCAATCGTATCGTAGAGGGAAGCAAAAATTCCCGAATCGTAAAAACCCTTGCAAAGGCCAAAACAAGTCATGGCAACAATCAAAACAGTAATGCTAGCCGTCTGGCCAATGAGCAAAATAAAAAAAGCACCGACCAGCAGGCCGCAAAGCTGTATGACCATCCGCCCACCGGAAAAGCGGCGGCTCAGTTTATCCGCGAGCAAACCAGCCACCGGCACGCTCACAGCGCTGGCGAGATTGATAAAGACCGCACCGGTCAAGCCCGCCGCGCCCAGGGAATAATGGAATTTGTTGAAGAGAAACGCGGGCGTCCATGTTAGAAAAATAAAGGCGACAAAATTGGCGCAGAGAAAAGCCCCCATCAGGAGAATCGCCGCGGGCGTACTAAAGATGATTTTCAAGGTATCAGGAATGGAGGCGGGCGCTTCGCTGGCTGAATTCTCAGCCATGCCACGCGGCGGTTCGCGAAGAAATTTCGAAACCACGATGGCGAGCAAAATTCCAATCGGCCCGAAAACAAGGAATGGAACATTCCAGCCAGATCGTTCAGCAAGGACCGCGGCAAACCAGCTTCCCAAAATCGTACCGGCATAGACGGCGGATTGATGCAGTGACATGGCACGGGAACGGGTCGCGGGCGTGTGGAAATCGCTAATCAGCGCCATAACGGCCGGGAAGTAAAATGTTTCCGCCAAACCCGTTAACGCGCGAACTGTGACAAAGGAGGAAAAACTACCGCACGCAGCCGTTGCCAGTGTAAAAAAACTCCAAATAACACAGGCGGCAATAATTAACCTTTTACGCGAGACACGGTCAGCCGCCATTCCGGCAAAGGGGGCAACGGCGGCATAAATCCAGGCAAACGCCGAACCAATGATGCCGAGCTGAAACGTGTCAAAGCCGAAATTTTTTGAAAGGAGTGGAAGGACGGAGCTGGCGGCCTGGCGATCTGCGTAATTAAAAAAACAGATGAACCATACCATGAAGACGACCCACCACTTGTAACGGGCGGAAAAGGTCGCATTGGCCATCCGGGAATCGTCGCTCACTTTAAAGTGTTAACGTTGCTCTGGGGGTCGTTCCAATCAATCTTCTTATTCGGATCAAGGCCGGCGAGATATTTATCCATCACCGTATAGCCGTCGCCCTGCAAATCCGCCTGCGCCAGGTCGGGGTCGCTGGTATTCAAATGATATTTTTCTTTCCAGGAAAGCGGGATGCCGTCTGCGCCCAAATCCTTAATCGGTTCGCCTTTGTAATCCGGATAACCACCCACCTGG
>DATJXK010000002.1:0-8102 GCA_035500235.1 Pseudomonadales bacterium
AATCCGGCGATGAAAAATAAAATGAAAGCTATCAATCGTGTTTTCATAAAATTACTTGGATGGCAATGCACGGTTCGCCTCTTCCGAAAAATACGGGGCCAGGGGATTTGTATTGAGTGATTCAAGCGCAAGGACAACGCACATGGCATTGGTTTGCGCACCGGCCATGCTGGTATGCGGACCGGCGCCCACGATGAACAACGGTTTTACTTTTTCCTGGCCAAGGCTGTCGTATTTATCGGCTATGATATCATTGATGTCGACGAATGGCACATTCTCCGACGCCGCCACCTCCCCTGCCCAGCCGGCATAGTCTTCCTTGTTTCGAAGAACGTGGCCATCCTTCCAATTGTTGCGGGGGATTAAAGAGCAGACCATCGGAGTGGCGCCTTTGGCACGGGCTTCATCAATCATGTTTTTTTCATACCAGCCAAAAGTATGTACGATTTCCTCCTGATGCGTGATGAGATTGGTAATGTTCATCGTTTCATCCCCCACGCCTTTAATCGTGCCACGCGCGCGATTAGTGTCGTTGAGGGAACCGCCGTCGTTATGGCCAAATTGCATGATTACGAAATCGCCCGGCTTGATGAGAGCCAATACGCCCGGCCATTGGTCGTGATAAAAAGTCCGGCTGCTGGTGCCGCCAAGGGCACGGTTGACGACGTTGATTTTGTTCGTATTGAAATAGGGCGCCAGAAAATCGCCCCATCCCCACTGGCCACCCGTACCGATGCCCTGGCCATTCCGAACGGTGGAATCCCCGATAAGGAACAGCGACGGCAGTTTTGGATTGGCCGGCATATTCACCGGGCGAACATGCCGGACAGAATGAGAAGGGACATTTGTTTGCGCTAAAATTTTCCCTTGCAGGGCAGGCAGGATGGCCAAAAGCAAAACTGCAGTGCGATAGAATTTCATTGATGATTAATAGCAATAACGAAAGTTTCATGGCAACTCGACAATTCTGGTGACCCCCCGGGCTTTAATGCCAACTTGCTTTGGAGGGCAAGTTCACGGATAATGGATTCATGCCTTTATTGGCCAGCAATCGAATCTGGTTATGGGCAGTCTACAGCCTCAGTTTCTGCGGATTACTATTCGGACTGCCGTCCACAGGAATGTCTGAAACGAGACAGGTTTTCGAGGATTACTTGATTAAAACCTGGGATAGTGAGGATAGTCTTTCGGGCAGCACAGTTACCTCCATTATTCAAACACCGGATGGATATCTCTGGGTGGGAACCTACGAAGGGCTCACCCGGTTTGATGGCGTCCGCTCGGTGGTGTTTGATTCTCAAAACACACCGGAACTGGGCCATAGCCGTATTCAGGGCCTTTATCTGGATGCACGCGGCACTCTTTGGATCAATACGTATCGCGGCGGCCTGACATCTTACCGTAATGGGGTATTTCAACGCGAGTGGCCGGACCAAACCCCGTTCGATCTTCACACCACCATGGTATCATCTTCATCCAACCAGGTTACCTTCGTGGGACAATTCGGTGATGTATTGGAAGGAAATCCAACAAGCACCAATACGATTTGGAAGGATTTGGTTCCGCCGAGAAATTTGCGGCCAATTTTTCAATGTGTAGACCGGGACGGAATCATCTGGTTTTTGTCCCGGGAAGGGCGAATCTTCCGGGTCGTTAACGGACAATTCGAAGCATTGCCGGACGGTACCGGGCTTGATGCCAAGCGGGTCACCACTATGGCATCCGATCCTGCCGGATACGTTTGGGCCGGCGCCGAAAATGAAATTGCCCGCTGGGATGGTTTTCGTTTCGAGGACATGACGCCGACGAATTCGGCGGAAGCATTCACGCCGACAATGATATTTCCGACGTCGAAAGGGCCCATTTGGGTTTTGGCTGACAACCGCCTGCGGGAAATGTCGGAGCGTCAATGGACAGCCGAGGCGACCGAATGGCAGGGTTTGCTCGGCCCCGCCTCCGGCCGGACCATGGGGGCGCATGAAGATACTGCAGGAGGCATCTGGTTTAATCATTATGGCAACGGTGTCTTTTATATTTCTCCCACCTGTCGATTCCAGAGATTTACCTTGAATGACGGATTGCCGAGCGACCGTGTGGGCGCATGGTTTCAGGATCGCGACGATGGTATATGGCTGGGGTTGGACCGCGGCGGCCTGGTGCGTATGTCCACCAAGCATTTTCAAGTCATCGGGACAGCGGAAGGTCTGCCGGCATGCCCGGTTTTATCTGTTTGCCAGGATAATAAGGGTACCGTCTGGATCGGCACGACGGGAGGAGGCCTGTACAGCTACAAAGACCATAAACTGACCAACTACGAGGTGGGCAGCGCGGCCTCGGCGAATTTCGTTTTTTCTATCTTTCCACAAACCAATGGTGATCTGTGGTTAAGCGCAGGCGACGGTGAGGATTTATTCCAATTTCACGACGGTCAAATACAACGTTCGCCTTTGAGTGTACACGCGGTAAAATCGATGCTCATTGACCGCGCCGGACGGTTATGGATAGGCACCAAGGATAACGTCGGCTGGTATACGGCAAGCGCGCGGCGGGTATTTGCCATGGGCGATGGCGTGGCTCCTTCCCCGGTACGCACCCTGGCTGAAGCCCCGGACGGAACCAACTGGAGCGGGTCAGACGACGGCACCCTTTATCATTGCGGCCTGACCAATGTGCAAGCGTTTCGGCCAATGGATGCGTTTGGCCCCCGCCCCATCTGGTCATTGTACGTAGATTCCGAGGGCACCGTTTGGGCGGGTACGTTCCGCGGGGGCCTGTTGCGTTTTAAGAACGGACAATTTGTCCGGTTCACCACGAAACAGGGATTGCCGATGGATGTCATCACGCAAATTACTTCAGATCACCATGGCCGGCTTTGGTTGGGCACACATGAAGGAATCTGCTGCGTGGAAAAAGCGGCGCTGAATGCTTACGCAGATGGCAATGCAGCCACCATCGATGTCATTAAGCAACTCAATGGATTGCCCACGCTGCATTGCTCCGATGGTTATCAGCCCGCATGCTGGCGCTCGGATGATGGCCGCCTTTGGTTTGCCACTGCCAAAGGGGTGGTATCCGTTGACCCGGATAAATTGTCTCCTAATTCAATGCCGCCGCCGGTCGTGGTCGAAAACCTGACAGTAGATGGCCAGGCAGTGCCCTTGAACGGCGAAAAAACCATCGTCCCGCCAGGGCACAAACAATTTGAATTTCGTTTTACGGCCCTGAATTTTGACGCACCGGACCAGTCACGTTTTCGTTACCGGATTGTTGGCCTGGATAATAACTGGGTGGAATCAGACACACGGCGCGTGGCGGACTATGGAAATCTCTCTCCCAATCATTATCGGTTTCAAGTCATTGCCTGCAATAGCGATGGTGTCTGGAACCGAACCGGAGCGTCCGTGGACTTTGAAGTTTTGCCACACTTTTACGAGACGAAATCGTTTCTCATAATAATGGGCGCAACCATTTTGACTGTTGTGGCCGTAGTCGTACGCACGATCGCAACACGTAAATATCGGCAGGCGCTGGCACGGCTCGCGCAACAACATGCCGTGGAAAAGGATCGCGCCCGCATCGCCAAAGACATCCACGACGATATCGGCGCCGGGTTAACCCAAATTACACTGCTAAGCGAACTGGCGCGCCGCGAATCGAAGCAGCCAAGCACGCAACTGGAACGCATTTCCGATGCGGCCAGAGATTTGACGCGCTCCATGGACGAAATTGTTTGGGCAGTAGATCCGCAGCGCGACACACTCGCAAGCCTGATGGATTATATTTCCGCGTACGCGGAAGATTTCCTGCGGGCAGCTGGTGTCCGTTGCCGCATGGATTTTCCGGCTTCTGTGCCTAACACACAAATTGATGCTGAACTGCGTTACAACCTGTTTTTGGCCTTGAAAGAAGCATTGAATAATATCGTCAAGCACGCACAGGCTTCCGAAGTGTTGCTCCGGCTGCAGTTGGACGCGAAATCGTTCACACTAACGATTGAGGACAACGGCCACGGTTTCGATACCGGCAACGGGGAAAAATCCCATGTTTCCGCAGACCGCTTGAATTCCGGGATGGGGTTACTACATTTAAAAGAGCGCTTGGAGGCCATTGGCGGCAAATGCGTTATGCAAAGCGCCAAGGGAAAAGGAACGAGAGTGGAAATGGCAGTCTCCCTGGATGGCGCAGCATCCCCAGTTATGGCGATTGGCATTAATGGCCTAAACAATTAGAGTTATCTTGCAGCAGTTTATGAGCATTTCAGTTTCTATTGTCGAAGATGATACGAAGGTGCGGGAAAGCCTCGCCCGATTGATTGATGGTTCCCCGGGTTACCAGTGCGCGAGCGCCCATGCCAGTGGCGAAAGCGCGTTAGCGGAGATTCCCAAAGTAAAGCCGAACGTGATACTCATGGACATCAATTTGACCGGCATCAACGGGGTCGAATGCGCGCGCCAGCTGAAGCCTTTGCTTCCAAATACCCAAATCATCATGCTTACCGTGTACCAAAACACGGAACACATTTTTGATGCCCTGGCAGCCGGGGCCACGGGATACATGCTCAAGCAAACGAAACCGGACAAATTGCTGGTGGCCGTCAAAGATGTTTATGAAGGCGGCTCGCCCATGAGCAGCCATATCGCGCGAAAAATCGTGCAGTCATTCCAGCAGCAATCAACCCAAAACACCGAGACCCCAAGCCTTTCCCCTCGCGAAGCCCAGGTGATTGAACTGCTGGCCAAAGGTTATCTCTACAAAGAAGTCGCCGATACCATGGGTGTCAGCTATGCCACGATTCACACCCACATCCGGCACATTTATGAAAAACTTCAGGTGCGTTCCCGGACCGAAGCGGTGGTGAAACATTTGAGCCAGATGCGCCGCACTTCGGAGGATGAATCGTTCATGCCGCCTTCCTTGAGGCGGTAACAAGCGCGACTTCAGTTGAGGTGGAAAACTTCTTTTAACGGCTTGGTAACAGGTGAATTATCGGGATTAACTTCCATTAACGGCGCCATATAACTCCACCACTTTTTTACGATGGGCGTATTGGGTAGCTCCGAGGCGGTATTCTTATCGCCTAGTTTTTGCACGGCAAAAAGCGTGAGCGTTTCTTCATCCAGAAAAATTGAATAATCCGAAATTCCTGCCGCACGCAATTCCTTCTGCAACTCCGGCCAGATTTCGTCATGGCGCTTTTTGTACTCAGCCACGACGCCGGGCTTCAACTTCATTTTGAAAGCGTTGCGCTGCATCTTAGCGCCCCCCGAAAAGCATGTGCATGATATCCCCAAAGGATTTGCCGCCCACCATCGCCGTCCCCAGGCCGATAACTACCGTCGAAAGAACCAGCGTAGCGATGCCACCGGCGATGAGCAGGTGCGCTTTGTTGCCGGAACCTTTCCATTCGTGGAAAATCCAACCCCACATGGTCGCAAAAATAATGATGCTGGACATGTGCAGCGTCCAGGAGGCGAAGTCGTAAGGCACCATTTGCGTCGCGCCCATGGTGTAAAAGAAAAATTGAAAATACCACGTCGTCCCGGCCAGAGCGGAAAAGAGATAGTTCCGAAGCACGGGGATTTTCAAATCAGCCGGCGCACTACTGGCAGAAACTTCCGCCGGGCCGTGTTCACTGCCCGTGCCACCATGATGAGCGTGCTCCGGTTTGACATGCGAGGCCAGATATTGGTAGCCAGAGCCATTTTTTATATTCAATAAAACGCACCAGATAAAATTAGTGGTAAAGCCGCCGAGCAGCACAACCGGCAGCGCCGGCAGGCCAGTCCAAATGTCTTTGGTTCCGGCCGCGAGCGAAGCAGCATTAATGGGTTTTCCTGCCTGCAACCCAAAGGCAAAACACGCGCTCATAATGCCGCAGAACGTGGCCACCAGGATGCCTTTCGTAAAACTGAATTCCTTGATAGACTTCTTCTTCTCTTCAGCCGACATCTGCTGCTCCTTGGTATAACCGGCAAATGCCGCAATCGCGATGCCGACCATACAAATAAGGACACCGAGAAGGGTCACCTGCCCTGAAGTTGATTTAATCAGGTCAACAATGCTATTGCTGCTGGCAAAGACAGAAAAATCCGGCTTAATGGCCTTGAAAATTGGCGGCACGAGTGTGCCGAAGGCTGCGCAATATCCCAGAGCGATACCAGTCCCGAGAGACAAGCCGAGGTAACGCATGGTTAACCCATATGTCAGCCCGCCAAAGCCCCACAACATGCCAAAGAAATATGTCAATCCAAGCGTCTCCCATGACTGCTGGTGGAGTACGCCAAACAAATCATTGGTCTTGAAGTAAGCAAACGCCCACGGACAAATAATCCACGAAAAAATCCCGCCCACGAGCCAGTAGGTTTCCCAGGACCATTTTCTCACGCCTTTGTAGGGCACATAAAAGCTGCCGGAGGCCAGGCCGCCGCACCAGTGAAGCAAAACGCCAAGGAATGGATTCGTTCCCATATTATGATTTTTGGTTTTTTAATTTAAGGACTAACGTTTGGACAAAACTTCTTTTTCGTAACGCTTTACTTCCACCAGCCATTTTTCGCCAATGGGGACACTCTTGCTCTCGCAGTAATAATCCCAAACCGCGCCAATCGGCAGAGTTTTGATTTCTTCCTGCAACGCAAGTCTTGAGGTAAAATCGCCGTTGTTTTCGGCAGCACGAAGTTTTTCGGTTGGCTCAAGCAAGGCGATTAGGAGCGCCCGAAGCATATTGCGGGTACCGATGGTCCAGGCTGCAACGCGATTGATGCTCGCATCAAAGTAATCCAGGCCGATATGGAGGCGTTTGAGAAAACCATTGGCAACAATTTCCCGGGCGATGGCCAGCAAATCGTCGTTTAAAATGACGACGTGATCACTATCCCAGCGAACGCCGCGGCTCACGTGGAGCAAAATTTCGGGCAAAAACTGCATCACGCTGGAAATCTTATCAGCGATGCCTTCCGTGGGATGATAATGGCCAGCATCGAGTGTCAGCAGTTTCTTCCGAGCAACCGCATAACCAAGATAAAATTCATGCGAACCCACGACATAGCTCTCGCTCCCAATGCCAAATAACTTCGGTTCCACAGCATCCAGGTTGTATTCCGGCTCAATTTTCTTTGCAAAAACCCGATCAAGGGATTGGGCGAGCCGTTCGCGAGGAGAATTCCGGTCCGCTGGAGTGTCTTTCATGCCGTCGGGAATCCAAACATTTGTGACACAAGTTTTTCCCAGGGCTTTGCCCATAGCGGCGCCGATTTCACGTGAGCGAATACAATGTTCAATCCAAAATTGCCGGATATTTTTGTCGCGATGCGACAGGGTAAAACCGTCCGCAGCCTTGGGATGCGAAAAACAAGTGGGATTGAAATCAAGGCCGAGCCCATTCTTTTTGGCCCAGGCAATCCAATTTTTAAAATGTTCTGGAGCAATCTGGTCGCGGTCCACTTTTTTCCCGCCAAATTCGCCGTAGAAGGCATGCAGATTCAGGCGATGCTTTCCAGGGATGACAGAAAAGGCTTTCTCGAGATCGGCGCGTAATTCATCGGGCGTGCGCGCTTTTCCAGGGTAGTTCCCGGTGGCCACCAGGCCACCTCCTAAGACGCCGCCAAAATTCTCAAAGCCGCCCACGTCGTCTCCCTGCCAGCAATGGAGTGAAACGGGAATGGACTCGAGGATTTTCAGGGCCTTTGCGGCGTCCACACCGAATTCGGCGTAGCGTTCTTTGGCCAATGAGAAGGACTTTCCGGAGTTGCGCGATGTCATCGTGTATGAGATGGAAAAATCGTGGTTATGCTAAGAAAAAGCCGGGCAAAGGCAATCACCAGTTTTGGTTATAGCGGCATCTTCATTTGGAGATTTGAAGGCTGATACTATCGCTTTTCAGCCCGGGGCTGGATGCCGTGATTTTAATTTTACCCGAAGGCGCATTTGCTTTGATAAACGCAACGCACATGCCTTGAAAAGCGTGGCGCTGGGTGGACTGGAATGAGTCATGACTGGAATTATTCCCATCGTCAACGGCAGCAATCACGCCGGGGCCGGATACATTGAACGAAATTAGATTGTTCGCGTGAGGCACCAAAATCCCCTGCCCGTCCACCACT
>DATJXK010000003.1:0-29852 GCA_035500235.1 Pseudomonadales bacterium
TCCAGCGATTCACGCAGCATATCCAATCGATCTTCCAGGGTGAACGTATAGCGCTTGTCCGGATTGATGCCTACCGCTACGGTCAAACTGTCAAAAAGAGTGGCACCCTGTTCAATCATCCAGAGATGGCCAATGGTAAGAGGGTCGAAACTCCCGGCGTAAACCCCAAGCCGCTTCTTTGTGCGCATAAGAAAAGAATACCAACTTGTATATTTTGACAGCAACACAAACCTAAGCGGGTCAAAGTCCGCTAAGACTATAACCCGCTAAATAATGTGTTGAGCTGGACCGGGAATTTACGAGCACCCCAGGCTTTCGCCGCAATTCAGGCATTTGTAACACGCCCCGTTGCGCACCGCGACATGGCCGCAGCCCGGGCATGTCGGCGCGTCCTGCTGGTTCGTGATCATCTTCGTCAAATAATTGGCCCGGCTAACCTGGTCATTGCCGTTGCCCTTGAGCAAAATGGCCGTGGTATCATCCGCTATCGGCAACTCAGGAACCGGACGATTTATTTTTTTTTTGACTTCTTCGAGCAGCCCCGGCATCGCTAATTCAGGCTGCGCCCCTGCGGCCGCCGCCATGGATTCGCGATAGTCAGGGATGAACTGGAGCGCCAGCCAGCGGAAGACATAATCAATAATCGAGGACGCGTTGCGAATTTCCGGATTTTTGGTAAAACCACTCGGCTCGAAACGCTGGTGCGCAAACTTCTTCAAGAGCGTTTCCATGGGCACGCCGTATTGCAGGGACATGCTCGTGAGTGTGCCGATGGTATCCATCAAACCGCCGATGGTGGAACCTTCCTTGGCCATCGTGATGAACAATTCGCCCGGGCGGCCGTCGTCAAAAAGCCCAACGGTCAGGTAACCTTCATGGCCGGCGATATCGAACTTATGAGTGATGGCCGGACGCGTCTCAGACAGGCGGCGGCGAATCGGTTTGCCGGCTTCGGCGCGCAGCTTGGCGAGTTCGACATCCAATTCTTTAACACGATTTTCAAGAACCATTGTTTGTGCGGTAGTCGTTTTATCGCCACCTTCGCTGGTCTTCTTGGTGTTAAGCGGTTGCGAACGTTTGGAACCATCGCGATAAATCGCCACGCATTTGAGGCCCATCTTCCATGCCTGGACATAAGTATCGCGAATTTCTTCGACCGAACTTTCCCTCGGCATGTTAACGGTCTTGGAAATCGCACCGCTAATAAACGGCTGCGCCGCAGCCATCATCTTCAAGTGGGCGAGATAATGAATGCTGCGCTTGCCGCGATGCGGCTTGAACGCGCAATCAAACACGGACAAATGTTCCGCTTTAAGGCCGCTGGAAATAATCGCACCGTTCTCTTCGACGTCCTCGATGGTGTCGAACTTCTCGATATGCGCGATGATGCCTTCGATTTCTTTGGCGCTATAACCCAGCCGTTGCAATGCCTGGGGAACACCGCGATTGACGATCTTCAACATGCCACCACCGGCGAGCAGTTTATATTTCACCAGCGCGATGTCGGGCTCGATACCCGTCGTGTCGCAATCCATCAAAAACGCAATCGTGCCCGTGGGCGCGAGGACGGTGACCTGGGCGTTGCGATAGCCGACCTGCTTGCCGCGCGCGAGGGCGCGGTTCCAGCAATGACGCGCTTCTTCCTTAAGATAGCCAAATTCCGCGCTCGGATGGATTTCCTCCACCGCGTCGCGATGCAATTGAATGACCCCAAGCGTGGAATCTATGTTGTCCTTGGACGGCGGCTTGGAAATATGCGCGCAACGGGCATCCTCGTAGCCCGGGAACGCGCCCACATTCGCGGCCATTTCCGCGCTTTGCTCGTAAGCGTGACCGGTCATGATGGACGTAATAGCACCAGCGAGCGCACGACCTTCGTCGCTGTCATAAGACAGGCCATAGCTCATGATGAGCGAGCCGAGGTTGGCGTAGCCGAGGCCGAGAGTGCGGAAGATATGGGAGTTTTCCGCAATGTCCTGCGTCGGATAGCAGGCATTATCCACCAAAATTTCCTGGGCGGTTATGAAAATGCGCACCGCGGCTTTGAAACGTTCAATGTCCAATTTGCCGTCTTCGCGCTTGAACTTCATCAGATTCAACGACGCAAGATTGCAGGCGGTGTTGTTGATAAAAACGTATTCACTGCACGGATTGGTGGAATGAATCGGCTCCGTGCCTTTGCACGTGTGCCATTTATGGATCGGGCCGTCGTATTGCATGCCGGGATCGCCACAAATCCACGTGCCTTCGGCGATCTTCATGAGCAATTTCGCCGCATCTTTCTTCTCCAACGGCTTGCCGGTGGTCACTGAACGCGTCCACCAGTCCCCGCCCGCGAGCGCCGCCTGCATGAATTCATCACTGGCGCGCACAGAAAGGTTTTCGTTTTGATACATCACGCTGCCGTAGGCATCGCCGTTGTAGGAACCGTCATAGCCCTGCTCGATCAATGCCCAGGCTTTCTTTTCTTCACGCTGCTTGGCATCAATAAATTCTTCGATGTCCCCATGCCAGTCACGGAGCGTATTCATCTTGGCGGCGCGACGGGTCTTGCCGCCGGATTTCACGACATTCGCCACCTGGTCATAAACCTTCAGGAAACTCATCGGTCCGCTGGGACGGCCGCCGCCGCTCAGCTTTTCCTTACTGGAACGCAACGGCGACAAATCTGTGCCCGTGCCCGAACCATATTTAAAGAGCATCGCTTCGCTGGAGGCCAGGCGCATGATGTCTTCCATGTTGTCCTGAACGCTTTGGATGAAGCATGCGCTGCATTGCGGATATTCATATTGCGTCGGCGCACGCTCGGCCTTGCCGGTCTTGCGATTATAAAACCAGTTGCCCTTGCCGGACGCTTTTCCAATGCCGTATTCGTGGTACAAACCGACATTGAACCAGACAGGCGAATTGAACGCGCCAAACTGGTTCAGGCACAGCCAGGTCAATTCTTCGTAGAAAATCTCACCATCCGCCTTGCTGAAATAACCATCGGCCACACCCCAATCCGCAATCGTGCGTGAAATACGATGGATGAGCTGGCGCACGGAGACTTCGCGTTCGGAAGTGTTTTGTTCGCCATAGAAATACTTGGATACAACCACTTTGGTCGCCAGCACGGACCAGGACTTCGGGACCTCCACGTTTTCCTGCTTGAAAATGACTTTGCCGGCGTCGTCCGTGATTTCGGCGTTGCGGCGCTCCCATTCGATCTGTTCAAACGGCTTTACGCGCGCGTCACTGAATGTGCGCGCAATGTGCAAATATTTTTTGGCTGCCTTTTTGTTGCCCTTGCGGCTCGCCGAGACCTTCGGGGCGCGGCGGGACGAGACTTGCGGTACCGTCGCGGAAACATCTTCACGTGCATCGATCATAGTTGGCTCCTCGTTTTAGGTTTAGATTCGTGTCCGGCGGTTCGAGAGATGCAGGAGCCGACAGACTTTCTGTTAATTTTCCATGAAAAACACCGACAAAACTCGCTTTTACCAGCCCCTATTAGTAGGGGAGCAAAAACAAGCATACCACTACGGGTTGTGCTTTCAAGAAAAATTTTCAAAAAAGTTACAAAGAGGATATTCGCAAGCAAAACCATCTAAATCTCCGCTCCATTGTTACAAAACTCTTACTTATTCCCCTCGGTGAACAACCCGACAAAGAGTTTATCGGCGGGTTGGGCGGAAGTTTTAGCAGCCAGTGCTAATTATTTTTTGGCCCGGCGTTGCCCCTTATTACGACTCTTAAACGAGGAGCGTTCATTCGTTGGGGCATGCCGCCGCGGTGCCTTCTTCGGCTCGATGGTCCTGGGCCGGGCTTTGGGGGCCAGCACAATGGGGCAGCCTTCGTAACCGAACGCCTTGCGCATTTCCCCGGCGAGATATTTCTTGTACTGCTCGGAAAATAATTCGTCACGGTTAACGAAAAGCAAAAATGTCGGCGGCGCCTGGCGCACCTGTGTGGCGTAAAAAAACTTCAGGCGATGCCCCGCCGCGCTGATGGGTTGGCGGCGCTCCACGGCATCGTGCAAAGTCCGGTTTAAAATGGACGTGGGAATTTTCTGCTGTAATTGCGAAGCGACATAGCGAACCGCCTCCAACAGACGCTCCAGGTGGAAACCGGATTTGGCGGAAGTGAAAATGACCGGCGCATAATCCAGGAAAAATAATTTCTCCTGTACCCACGCGCCAAATTCCGCCAGCGTGGACATTTCCTTCCCCTGCCCTTCGCGGCGCTGCTTTTTTTCGCGCCGGGCAATTTCCTCTTCACGCGCCTCACGGACCTGCTCATCGAACAAATCCCACTTATTGATAACCACGATGCACGCCTTGCGGTTTTCCACGATGCGATCGGCGATTTTTTTGTCCTGCTCCGTAATCCCTGCCTCCGCGTCCAAAACCAAAACCACAATGTCGCTGCGCGCAATCGAATCCTCTGAACGCTGGACGCTGAAAAACTCAATTGAATCGTCAATCCGGCGCGATTTGCGCATGCCCGCCGTATCAATCAAAATATATTTCTGGCTTACGCCTTCCGTCACCACCTCAAACGGCACATCTATCGAATCCCGCGTTGTGCCGGGGATAGGCGAGACAATGACGCGCTCCGATTTGGTCAGCGCATTAATAATAGAAGACTTCCCTACATTCGGCCGGCCAACGATGGCCAGTTTTAAAGCCCCGGTTTTCTCTCGCTTATCTTTGGAACCACGACCAGCCTCCGTACTGGATTCGTCTCCCTCAGAACTCTCAAAACCTTCAACTTGCAACATGGACCCTGCAACTTCTGGAAGAAACTTCATCGCCGCATCCATCAGATTCCTCACGCCCTCGCCATGAATGGCCGTGACCGGAAACATTTTATCGAACCCCAACTCAGAAAACTCCGTTACGCCTTTCTCCATCCGTTCCGTGTCCACTTTGTTGACCGCCACCAGGACGGGCTTGCGGCTGCGATGCAGTTTCTGCGCGACTTCCTTGTCCAATGGGACGATGCCCTCCTGCACGTTGACGACCAGAATAATCACCGACGCCGCCTCAATCGCCAGTTCCACTTGCTCCAGCGCGGCCTGGACAATCACATCGTTCGCCTTTTCACCACGAAGCAGCCCTACCCCGCCGGTGTCCACTAAAGTAAAGGGCTTTCCGTTCCACTCCACCTCCGCCGCCACACGATCGCGCGTGACACCGGGTTGATCATGGACGATGGCAATACGCTTGCCTGCAATGCGATTAAACAACGCGGATTTGCCCACGTTCGGTCGTCCAACAATGGCGATGAGATTTGACACAATGCCAGCATAGAAAATTCTACGCCTCCCGAAAATCAAAATCACTCTGTAAAAACCAACCAAGCGGGCACGAGCGAGTCAGGGCTGGGGTGAGGGGGCGAATGTTTCCCCCAAAAAATCTTGAAACGAATCCTCAATAACTTTGTATTATATAGATAATGAATCAGAAACGCGGCTTTACCCTGATTGAGCTGCTGGTGGTCATCGCCATTATCGCTATATTGGCCGCGATTCTCATGCCCGTGCTGGACAGCGCGAAGCGCCGGGCATTGCAAATCGAGTGTTCCTCGAATTACCGGCAGGCCGGAGTGGCCCTGCATCTTTACCTGGACGATCACAACGACCGCTTGCCTCCTGGCCAATCCCGGGATCCGGATGCGCCCGCAGCCCAGCTTGACCTCACCGAAATGCCCGCCTTCAATTCAACCACGACCAATTTCCTGCCCTATTACTTGTCCACGTACCTTTCATTGCAGTCGCCATCCAGTGTTGTCCCCGGCAGCGCTGTCCTGGAAAAGGTCCTGCTCTGCCCGGCTTACGGCCGCACATCTACCAGTTATAACCCGCAATCGGACAATGGCCGGCAGGCTTTTGATTTTTCGCTGACACGCCTCGGCAATCCCGATTTTGCCACGTTAACCAATTATCCTTTTGGGAAACGCAGCCTCGACCAGCAACCCATGAAACTGGCCGAGATCGCCCAGGAAGCACCGCTCAGCGATACCTGGGCTCTGGCCGATTTAGATTGGGAAGCCGTCGGTGGTGATGCCGATAATCCTCCGACCAGTCTGGGCGATGACAAATATCCCTTTGTCCCCATGACGCCCGTCCACAAAACCGTTCGCAATTTCCTCTACTTCGACATGCACGCCAGCACAAAGAAAGTCACCGACGACGGTACTTACTAAAAGCCGGGTTAAATCCTCAACTCAATGCGCGTCTTTGATCGGCGCGGCCGGCACCGCAACTTTACGCAAAAACGGGACCATCACCGTAGCTGCCACAAAACAAACCATGATCACCAGGAATGCGTCCGCAAACGTTTGTACCTGAGCTTCCCGAAAGGTCATTGACCAAAGCTGCTTCAGCGCCGCGTCGTGGCCGTAAACCGCATCCCCTCCCGCAAGCGTCGTGAAATGCGTGTCCAGCCGGCCCAGCATCTGCCGCATTGGTGCGTTCGTGGCATTGAGATTTTCAGCCAAATGCAAAAAATGCAGGTTCGTCCGGTCATTAAGAATCGTCGCGCAGACCGCTATCCCAATCGCCCCGCCCAAATTGCGCATCATGTTAAACAGCCCGCTCGCATATTTGAGGCGCGCCGGCGGCAGGCTGCCTAGTCCCAAAGTTACTGCCGGCGCCACCACAAACACCTGCGGGAAACCGCGCAAAATTTGGGGCCAAAACAGATTCCCCCCATCCCATTGATTTGTAATGAAACTAAAATTCCACAACGAAAAACCAAAAAGCGCCATGCCAAACATCATCAGCCACCGCGTATCAAATTTGCGCGCCAGCATGATATAGAATGGCACGCCAATGAGCGATGCCGCGCCGGTCGAAAAAATCGCCATGCCGATTTGCCACGCGCTAAACCCGCGCACGTAACCCAGAAACAGCGGCGTCAGAAAAATCGTGGCAAAGATGCCAATGCCCGTGATGAATGATAAAACGCATCCCAGCGCAAAATTTCGGTTTCCCAATGCGCGCAAGTCAAACACCGGATTGGCGTAGGTCAGGCTGCGAATGATAAAAAGCACGCCCGAGATAATCGCGACATACGAGAGCACTTTTATCGTTTCATCATCGAACCAGTTCCATCGCGCTCCCTCTTCCAAAACATATTCCAGGCTGCCCAATGCCGTCGCCATCAAAACAATTCCAAAATAATCAGCGCCTTTGAGCAGGGACAAATCTGGTTCATCGATTTTCACCAGGCTGGGAACCATCAAGGTAACAATCACGCCGGGAACCAGGTTGATATAAAAAAGCCAGTGCCAATCCAGCGTGTCCGTAATCCATCCGCCAATCACCGGCCCCAGCGTCGGCGCCACCGAGGCAATCGTCCCCACCACCGCCGCCGAATATACCCGCCGATGCCCCTGGAAATAGTGCAGCGATGACGTGAAGACGATCGGGATCATGGACGCGCCCAAAAGTCCTTGCAGCGCTCGAAACACGATCATGCTTTCAATGTTCCAAGCCAGTCCGCACAACAAACTCGTCACGGTAAAACCCGCCGCCGAAGCCGTAAACAGCCATCGCGTCGAAAACACCCTCGTCAGCCAGCCTGAAAGCGGAATCACAATAATCTCCGCAATCAGATACGCCGTTTGCACCCAGCTAATCTGGTCCTGTGCCGCTGATAGTCCACCGCCAATGTCCTGCAACGACGAGGCTACGATTTGGATGTCCAGCAAGGCCATGAACATCCCCACGCACATCACGATGAATGGGACCAGGTCCTTGAACCGGAAAGGCGGGAGAGTCGTCTCGTTCATAAACCACTCTTGGAATGTGTATCCACCTTCGCCGTCACCGACAGCCCAGGCTTCAATTGCCCAAGCGCTTCGCCTTCATTGTCCAGCGCGATGCGCACCGTGACCCGCTGTACAATTTTCGTGAAATTGCCCGTGGCATTTTCTGGCGGCAAAACACTAAACTCCGAGCCCGTTGCCGGAGCAATGCTCACGACATGACCGTGAAATACTTTGCCCGGTATGGAATCCACCGTGACCTTCGCAGAAGACCCCGGCTGCATATGCGCCAGTTGGTTCTCTTTGAAATTGGCGTCAATCCACAAACCACGTGCAGGTATCAATGAAATAAGCTGCGCTCCCGTCGTCGCGTACGCGCCCACTTGCGCGCTGCGGTTCCCCACCGTGCCGTCAATTGGCGCCCGCAATTCCGTGTAGCCCAGGTTTAGTTTAGCCGTCGCCTCTTCGGCCACCGCCTGCTGCAGTGTCGCCTGTGTTTCCTGCTCCTGCGTTTGTATGACATCCAATTGCCGTTGCGCCGCCACCAGCGCCGCCTGCGATTTCTGGCCCGCCGCCACCGCCTCTTTGTAGCTGGCATCTGCCCGTTCAAAACTCTGCAACGGCTCCGTGCCATCCGCCGTCAATTTTTTATAGCGAACCTGGTCGGCGCGCGTCCGGATAATCTCCGCATCCGTGGCCGTGACGTCCGCCTGCGCCTGCGCAATCACCGCCTCCTGCAAATGGCGCGTCGCGTCCAAATTCGTCTGCGTGGCCCGCTGGATGGCCACCGCCGCTTCCGCTCTCGCCAGGGCCGCCTGGTAATCACGATCATTGAGTTGGACCAACAAATCCCCGGCGCGAACCTCCTGGTTGTCTTCCACCGCCAGCCTGGTGATAAAGCCGGAAACTTCCGGCGCAATCACCGTCACGTTTCCGCCCACATACGCATCATCCGTGCTCTCGATGAAACGGCCAACTGTCCACCAGTTATAGGTGAACTTCGCCAATCCCGCGCCCACGAAAATAACCAGCGCCGCCAGCGTGATTCGTTTGAATAACAATTTCCAATTCCGCTTTGGTTTAGGCGAACCCGCCGCTTCATTTAATTCAAAATGTCTTCTCCCGTTTGCCGTCGCCGGTGAGTTCGTTAAAGTCTCCGGTAAAATTGCCCGCAAGTTTTCAGTGTTCATAGATTCGCTCATTCTTAAATAAATTTACAATCATTACATACCGTCTAGTCGGTATGTTTACTGACGAAAAATCTCCAGCCGAGTTCATTCATCTAGGTGGTTCCTTAGTTAACTGAACGCCCGGGCTTCTGGCCTTGGCCGAATAGTTCCTTCAAGTGCGACCGAAATTGTTCGATGTTTTCAAGATAGACATCATTGCTTCCGGACGCCTTCGCCATGATCAACGATCCCTGGATAATCGAAATGTAAAACTGCGCCAGTTTTTTTGGATCAAACCCCGCTTTCGGGGCATGAATCGCCTTGGCTGCCGTCAGGTCTGCCTCAAAATCCCTGGCCATCCAGGTAAAAGCACCCTGGCAAACTTTCCGCAGCTCGGAATTGGTAAACGCTAACTCCTGCGCAAATACCCCAATCAGGCAGCCCTTCGTCAGACCTTTCCCTCCCCCGATGGCTTCCTTGGCAAAATCCAGCCGCCCAAACACCCGGTCCAGCGGGTCCGCCAACTGTCGGAACGGCGCTTCCTGGTAGATCTGCGTCTTGTCCTCTTGGAAGCGCGATACTGCGGCCCGGGCCACGTCATCTTTATTCTTAAAATAATGGAAGAACCCGCCCTTGGTCACACCCGCTTCCGCACAGATGTCATCCACCGTGGTCGCGTTAAAACCCTGCAAACGCATGAGCTTCACGCCGGCATCCACCAGCTTGCGCCGCGTCACTTCCGGTTGCTTTCTGGTTTCTTTAATGTTCATACAGACTAGTTGGTATGTACTCTATCCTTTGAGTCCCGTCAACCCTTTTTTGTAAAATTATACCATTATCAAAATAGAAACCGAATATTGCGCCGTTTGGTGCGTAAATGTTGAAATTCGGGGTAGGGCTGCATCACACGTGTGTGCTGCGTCGCGGCCGTCCATTTTTTAAAATTTATTTCGGGAACAGGAATTGTATCTGGAATCTCAATTGCCACGTCGGGCCGTCGGTGGGCCGAACCACGTTGGCAAATGCCTGGAGCGAGAAATTAACCGGCAGCTTGCCAATAAACTGAAGCTTCCCCGCGCCTCCGCCCACCGGCACAGTCCATGCGTCGCGTCCACTCACCTCCCAATTGGCCGTGATAATCGGGCCGGACGAGAGATACCAGCCATGCGGCAGGTTATAGTTCACGAACGGCTGCGTCAAAAAAGCGCTGACGTTATGGTTGCCCCAGCCGGCGAAAGACCATTGCTGGTTCACCAGCGCGCCGACCACCCAGGGCCCCTGCATCGTCAAAGCCACCGCCGCCGGTCCCGCGCACCATTCCTGGTTGCCCAGGAGCGGTTCGGTTGCTGTCGGCAGCGTAAACGTCGGGCCCAGGCCCCAGATAAATTTCTTGCTCCCGCCCGCCGGCGAGAAAAAGAACGTCGGATTAATATCACCCAACCCAGCCGCGCTCGGGATTCCCGGGCCGGCGGACGGCTGGCTGATAATCGGCATGATCGTGCGCGTAATCAGGTTCCAGTTATCACCCAAATGGAAAGGAATCACCGGCTGGACGTTCAGGATGTATTGCGTCACATGGTCCGGCCCCACGTTGAAGTTGAAATTATTCTGAAACGGCACGCTGATGAGATTGGCCACCGGGTTCTGCGTTTCCTTGGCCAGGTCTTCCGCTTTGTTTCCCGAACTCGCGCTGCTATCGTCCGTTGCCGCGGACGAGTTCGTTTGCATATCCGTCGTCGCACTGGCGTCCTCCGCCTGTGCCGGCACAGTCAACGTTGCCACCAACCCCAAACTTAATGCTAATTTTCCAAGTATATTTTTCACGATGTGTTCTCTCTTATCTTAGTGTTTCTTTATTCTGCTTTTTCGACCGCCGGAGGCGTCCAACGATTATCAAGAACCTCTTTATCCGGCCAATACGCGCGGAGATACAATGAAAAATCGCCATCGGGCACAGGCAGCCAATTGCTTTGGTCCGTCGGCGCTTCTGCCTGGATGTAAAGCGTCAGCGACCCGTCTGGATTGTATTTCAGGTTCTCGTTCTTAGTGCCGAGAGAATAACGGTTAATCGCGTTCGGGGCAAAGAAATGATGCTCGTTATAAACGGTCAGTGACCAGAACCCTTTCACCGGCGGAAGCTGGCCCTTCGCAAACGTAATGGCATATCTTTGCGAACCATTAAGTGATTCGCCGGACACATCCACGTCGAGATAGAAATATTTCGTCTCGTTCGACTTGTTGACGAAGATATTGGCCTTGGCTGCGGCCGTGCGCGTGAGATAGTCCACGCCAAACGCCGCGCCGTCATTAATCGTAGTCCAGTTGTTCGGCATCGACAGCCCGGAATTTTTAAATTGGAACAGCGGCGTGACCAATTCCCGGTCTGCGGACGCCGCCGACTTTTTCAACGCCTCCATCAGCGTCCCGTCTTTTTGCGCGGCAACGAGGACTGACCGGAATTGGGCGTAGAGGGCTTCCTCGCCCGGCAGCGGCGGGACTTCATCCAGCACCGCGCCAAATTCAGCGAAGAATTTGTCCGGATCGACCCATTTTGTCTCCGCTTCCCCCTGGTCGGAAGACGGGTTCGGGAACTTCGGGACAGTCGCCCAATCCACCTCTTTCATTTTGCCATCGTATTTGCTGAGAGGATACATGGTGATGCCTTTGGTAAGCTGCCGCACAGCGTCCTTGTCTGCTTCGTCGTCTTTGGTGAACACGCGGGGGATCACGACGCCCATCGCCGTGGTGGAGCGAAAGACCGCCGTGATGCCGTCAGGTGTCTTTCCCTTCCAATCCGGGCCGGCCAGCAGGTAGAACCCCGGCTTGGTGCCGTACATCTTGCCGAGCGAGGCAAAACCATCCGTGCGCTGGTCGCACACCTGGTACACCCAGAAACGGTCGCCAAAATCCGGCACCTGGATCACCACCGGCTCATCTTCGAGGGAAAGGATGCCGAAGCCGTAGATCACGTCCTGGTTCGGGCAGGCCACCAGCCGTTCCTGCGGCTCGACGTAATCATGCAGCATGCAGAGCGAATTCGGCGGCGCCACCGGCACGATGCCGCCCATCAAACCCGGCTCCGGCACCTGTTTCATGATGATGCGGCGATTGTGCATGTTGGCGAGCGGCCAGCCCCAGAAATAGGCATAGCGCCCCACCTGCTCCACATACGCCTCCGTCATGCGCGTCCCGGCCACGGGCCCCCGGAAGCTTGAAGTGCTTTCCATCTTGCACTCCGGCCCGCAGCATTGTGAAGACGATTTCTGGAAACAACTGCATCCGCTTAGGGCGATGACAGACGAAAGCAGAACCGCGCTGGCGATTTGATTTATAGTTCTCATAGTTGGTTTCCTTTCTTACTTACTTACTTCCTCAAAATCTGGCAGCTTCCAGCTTCTATCCAGGTAAGGTTGCAACGGCCCGTACAGCCGGAAATAGGCAAACCATGCCTTGCCTGGATTGGTTTGCAGCCAGTTTTTTTCATAGCCGGGCGGAGCACTCGGCCCGACATAAAGATCCACGGAACCGTCCGGATTTTTTCGCAGGCCTTCATCACGCGACGAGATGTCGGCATTCTGCGTTTGGTTATCAATGCCCACGCGGTCGTACGTGTCATAAACCGTCAGCGACCAAAATTGTTTGGCCGGCGGATTCGGCGGGACATGGAGCAGGTATGTTTTGCCGCCATCGAACCAATGGTTGTTTTTGTCCTTGTATGCACCCAGGTACGCCTGCCCGATGCCGGGCGTCGTGCTGACCATGCCCTTCGACGATGTGACTGCTTCATAGAAATAATCGCAACGCTCATCTAGTTCGCTGTAATTTTTCTTTTCCTGGCCCGGGTCGAACATGATCACGTAAGCCCATTTGGAATCCGGCCGGTAATAGGAATTGGGAAAGCGTTTCGCATAGGAAATATTCATCGCCATCAATTCACCGGCGAGCGCGCCCTCCGTGAGTAATTTCGTTTCGCGTTCATCCGGATGAAATTCCACGCCTTTCTCGATGCCCAGCGGCGTGAGCATGGCGGTCATCATCCGGTCGCGTTCTTCGACCGGCTCCTGTTGCATGATGCCGTCGAGGCTCTCCCAAAACGCCATGCCCCGGGGCTGGACCTGCGACCATTTTTTCCCTTCCGGATGCACCACCCGGTGCCCCGGCGGGTTGTCCCGATCGGCGTACGGGTAAATCTTGAAACTATCCAGTGCCGCCTTGAGTTTGTCCTCGCCCGGTTCCAAAACGCGAATGCCGATAAAGACATTGTTACCCCGGGAACGCACCACATAGTACCCGTTCGTTTCCGGGGGTTCCTGTCCCGGCCCCACCAGGAGATATTTTCCGCCCTGACCCTTGTCCGGCCCGGCCTGTCCCAGGTCAGCCACAGGACGTTGCCAGAAATCCAGCACCATGCCGCCGTAAGCGCCGGCGGGCTGGTCAATGATGATGGGCCCTTTTTCCAGGTTGGCAAATGTGATGATATAGGGTGTCGTAAAATTGGCCGTAAGAATGCCCAGCTTGTCCTTGTAATTATTGTAAAGCACCAAATCACCCGGCCCGGCTCCGAACACATTTTCATGCGCCTTCTTCCATTCGTTCATGGCCACAATCGGCGTGGCCCAAATATAAGCCTGGCACGCGCGTTGAAAATCCATCTCATCATAGATTTTTGTTTCCACATCGGCATTGGCCGGCAAGCCCATCGTCAGGTCAACCTTGCCGAAAGGCGTGTCCCTGGTGGTTTTTTCCTGGGCGCACACCGATGAAACAGCCAACGCGCCGAGGAGAGTAATGCTGATGATTTTCATATCATTCACTTTTTTATTCATGATTGAAATGTTTACTTCACCTTCACCACATCATCCGGTTTCCACGTCTGGTCGAAGAACGCCTGCTTGGGACTGTAGAGACGCAACAGGATAAAATATCCCTGGTCGGGAACCGTTCTTAGCCAATTCCCTTCCTTGCCTGGAGGGGCGCTCGGCCCGAAATAAAGATCATACGAGCCATCGGCATTCGCCGCCGGTTTATCCATGGAATTGAGCGATGGAAAGGGCTGGCCGTTGTCGAGTCCTGAAGCCGTCGCGGAATTGTAGACAGTGACCGACCAAAAATTGGCCGCGGGAATATTGGGAGGAAGGTGCAGCATATAATTATCACTGCCATCCAAAAAGTTGCCGTCTGCATCCCGCCAGGTGGAGGGATATTTTGCGCCTTTTTCGACCATATCGCGCACCATGCCGGGACTGGTGGAATAGGCGGAAGTGAAGTAAGAAATCCTTTGGTCGAGATTCGCAAACGTCCCGCTGGCCTCGAACAGGGGGTTCTGGCCCGCGAAGACATTGGCCCACTGGCGGTCAGGGTAATACTTGCCCCCCGGTTGGTACACCAATCCGTAATTGACAACAACCTTGCTCATCTTAAAAGCAGTCTTGGCTGCCTGGTCGAGCAGCTCGCGCTGGCGGGCCGTGGGTTCAAACGGTTCTCCTTTCTTGATGCCGATGCCGGCCATCATGCCCCGCCAGTCCATGTCCATCGGGTCAACCGCTTCCTCCTGCACGAACCGGTTCAGCAAATCAAAGTACGTGCCATCCCCGGGGAACAGCAGGTTCGCCGGCGTGGTTGAGCCGTCAGGAAATTCCATCGCTTTGGCCGAGTCCTCTTTGCCCAGCGGATAAATGCGTGTGCTCATAATGGCATCGTCCGGCGGGGCAAGGTTTTTAGGATCGGTAAAGAATCCCCGGTAAAAGACAAACACATTATACGTGCGCGAGTGATACACATAGTACCCATCGGGCACATCGCCGGTATAATCCGGTGGCAGCACGAGATATTTACCGCCCTTGCCGGCGTCCGGCCCGGGGAACCCGATATCGCCGGAGTTGGTGACGCCGTCAATGACCGGGCCCATCAGCGGCCGTTGGAAAAAATCATCCAGGATGCCCTGCATTTTAGGAGGCACTTCCACGACGATGGGGCCGTCCTTGACGTTGACATAGCCCATGGCGTAGATGCAATCGGAGTTGGGCGTAGTCACTTGCGTCTTCGCATTCAAGCGTTCTTTCCAGACCGGCAACACATTGTAGCCCGCTCCATAGACGCGCTCGGAACCCTCCTTCATCGCATACATATTGATGGCGGGCAGCGACCAGAGATAAACCTGCACCGCGCGCTGATAGAACAGTTCGTCGCTCAGCATCTGCGCGGTGTCTGGCGTGGGAAAACCGTTTTGAATGGCGCATCGGCAAACGCAGCCCGGCTGGCGTCAGGACTGGATGCGCCGGAACTGCTGCATTGGCCTCCGGACGTGGTAACGCAGCCGGAAGTAACCAGCAGGAGTGCGGTCAAAACAGAAGCTGCGGCGACGATAGTGGATGTTACGAGTTTTGTTTTCATAGTTAATTGCCTTTCACCTGTTAACCGAATGAAACCATCCTGCCGCCACCGGCAGGGCTCTCTTGTCCTTTGCAAAGAGCGATTGCCCCACTTTTTCACAAATCTTGGGAATGGTCAACGTTAAGGAAACTGCGGCAAAAACAATTTTCCCTTGGTTCGGTTATGTGAATCTACGCGCCAACCCTCTAGTTTTTTCGCCATAGCGTTAGAGAAGGAAGGCTTGCCGCGCCGACTTGTCACGTCGAAGCCTGGCGAAGACGGAAGTCCCACTTCATCGAACGAAAGGCGGGCTTACCATGCCGTAGTCCCGCTTCATCGGATAAAGGGCGGGCGTGCCGCGCCGTAGTCCCGCTTCGCGGGACGTAGGCGGGTGAACAACTAGGAGTCAAGTTTCTGTTCCGGCATTGGAATTCTATGATAAAATGCCCGTTGGTTCTTTGACATACGTAGTTGTGAGATGTGGTAGGACCGTGCTCCTGCATGGCCGTCTGCTTGCGCAGCAAGTCCAATTGAAAGCCCCGGGTTTTTAACCCGGGGTAAAAGGCAAAAACTACACTTCCATATCCGCGCCCTTGTCAAGCCGTAGCATTAGCGAAGGCGGAAGCGGGCGAGTCCGCGAGCGTATCGGTCAGTCAAAAATCAACCTAAATCAACCCTCCAGACCAAAAAACAAAGTGAATCCAAACCAAAACAAACCGAAAATGGCTCTGTGGTCTCTATGCCTCTGTGGCTAACCAAAGTGGAAACAAACGCCCGCAAGGCTAGGCAAGCCTAGGCAAGGGCAGGCAAGCCTATGCAAGCCCCCCCCGGGGGGCCGGAGCAGCGAGCTCGGAGATTGCGCTCTACATTATTTTGCCTGGCGAAAATCCGCGTAATCCGCGGTTCCGGAAGGTTCACCACGTTTCACGTGGCTACGGAAGCCTACGGAAGGGGGCCCCGGGTAGCTGTCTCGGAAAATTCCGTTCATTTTGTTCATTCTGTCAAAATGAACTTAACACAAAATTGACAAGTCCCCTGCCCTGCGACACTCTGGCCCTATGTCGAAATCCGCTTTAGGACGCGGCCTCGGCGCTTTAATGGGGACTCCTCTGCCCCCGGCTGCGCCGGGAACCCCGTCCGCCCAGCCCGCCGCTCCCGCCGTCGCCGACACGCGTGAGCGCGTGCAAAACGTGCCGTTGAGCCGCATCCGTCCCTCGGCCCTGCAACCGCGTAAACAATTTTCCGAGGAATCCTTGAAAGAACTCGCCGATTCGATTCGCGAACAAGGCATCGTTCAGCCCTTGATTGTCCGCCCCCGCGGCGAATTCTTTGAACTCATCGCCGGGGAACGCCGCTGGCGCGCTTCGCAGCTCCTCAACCTTCCCGAAGTGCCCATCATCGCCCGTGAAGCCGATGATCGCACCGTCCTGGAACTGGCGCTCATCGAAAACCTCCAGCGCGAAAATCTCAATGCCATCGAAGAAGCCCAGGGCTACGCACAACTCGCCGGGCAATTTAACCTGACGCAGGAAGAGATTTCCACCAAGGTTGGCAAAAGCCGCGCGGTGGTCGCCAATGCGCTTCGCCTTTTGAAGTTACCGCAGACCGTCCAAAATCTGGTGCGCGAAGGCCAGCTTTCCGTCGGCCACGCCAAAGTTATCCTGAGCCTGCCGGACGACAAACTCCAGGCCCTCGCCGCCGAGCGCATCCTCAAGGAATCGCTCAACGTCCGCCAAACTGAGGGATTGATTGCTAAACTGCAAACACCCGCTGGAAAAGAAAAAGCCGGCGCCGAAAAAGCAGCGGCCATTAAAATCAGCAACCCGCACGTGTCGGATTTGGAAGCCCGTTTGCGCGAGATGTTTGCCACCAAAGTGAAATTGAACTATGTCGAAGGAAAAGGTTCGCTCGAAATTTCTTTTTTTAGCAACGCGGAGCTGGAGCGGATCCTGCAAATTTTAGGTGTTTCGTCATGATACTTGAAGTAGTCAAATACGGCCGGCCGGTCCTGCGCCAAAAAGGCGAGCGTATCGAAAAGCTCACGCCGGAAATCAAACAGCTCATTGAAGATATGTTTGAGACGATGCACGAGCGCCACGGCGTCGGCCTGGCCGCGCAACAGGTCGGCCGGGCGTTGCAATT
The DNA here is from genome assembly GCA_035500235.1 of Pseudomonadales bacterium. Classification (GTDB taxonomy): domain Bacteria; phylum Verrucomicrobiota; class Verrucomicrobiia; order Limisphaerales; family UBA11358; genus UBA11358. Next base: position 17,439 of record DATJXK010000003.1, read on the forward strand.
GACGGTAATTGATGTGACCGGCGCCAAGGACCGCCCCTCCACGCTGGAGTTGAAAGGCAAGCCGGCAGACGTCGAAGCGTTCATGCCGCTCGTTTTAATCAATCCCGAAATCAAGCCCTTCGGCGACCCCGCGAAACAAGGCGAAGGCTGCCTGAGCTTTCCGGAAATTTTCTCGGACATTACGCGCCCGGAATTTGTGGATGTGAAAGCCCTGGACAAAGATTTTAAGCCGATTGAATTTCGCGCCGGCGGCCTGCTCTCGCGCGCCGTGCAGCACGAAGTGGATCACCTGAATGGCATCCTCTTCATTGATCGCATGGACAAGAAAGCGAAAGCCGAATTGCAGGACGAACTGGACTTGCTCCAGATCGAGACCAAGGCCGGGATGCAAAAGAAATAATTGCCGGGGCGAAGCTTTCGGGAACTTTTTCCCGGTTTTCGGCTCCAATTTTTAGATTTGTCTGCTGGCAAAAATCCGGTGATTGGACTAGATTGGCAGTGGCCCAATGAAAAGGCATATAACACAGAAGTGTTTGGGCATAACGATTCTGTCGCTGATGCTCACGGTATCGTCCATGGCCACCGACTCCGGCCCGCCACCGCTCGTGGATCCTCCCGACACCAACACCAATGACCTAGTCAATCTCGATACCAATAGCCCGGCTTCACAGATAACGAACAGCGTTGCGGTAGCAGTATCGCCGGTAGTCCTGCCGTCCAATATCAATCCCTCCAGCGCGCTCGGACAGGTCGTGCGCATGTTGCAATCAGGAGTGGATGAGAGTGTTATCCTGGCCTACATCTACAATTCCAACGTACCGTTCAGCCTGAATTCCGACCAAATCATTTACTTGAACGATTTGGGAGCATCTTCCACCGTTGTCACCACGATGATCCAGCACGACCAGCAATTGGGCGTTGCAATGAATCCCCAGCCAAGTCCGCCACCACAGGGAATGGAACCTTCGGGACCGCCTCCGGACGTGGCCGGTCAGCCACCCGATACCACGCAACCGCCTCCCGATGATACTAACCCGCCTCCAGACATTGACGAGAGCTCCTTTTACGGCGCGCTGGCGCCTTACGGTGTTTGGGTGAGTCTTCCTGGTTATGGACTTTGCTGGCAGCCATGCGCCGGTTTTTATACACCCGGTTGGACACCCTATTGCACCCAGGGCCAGTGGGTCTATTCCAATTGCGGCTGGTATTGGATGTCCCGTTATTCCTGGGGCTGGTGCACGTTCCATTATGGCCGTTGGTTTTGCGATGCACACCATGGCTGGTGTTGGTATCCCGGTACCACCTGGGCGCCTGCGTGGGTTTGCTGGCGCAACTCAGGCAATTATTGCGGCTGGGCTCCCTTGCCACCTCACTGCGACTACAGTCAAGGCAAAGGGCTGGTGTTTAACGGCACGGTTGCTCCGGTTGGTTTCAATTTTGGCCTGAGTGCAAATCAATATACCTTCGTGCCCACCCGCAATTTGACCATGGCCCATCCTGACCGTTTTCGTCTCGCGCCTGCCCAGGCATCGGATGTTTTCAACCAGACGAAAGTCGAGAACGGGATCAATATAAATAACCACACCTTCATCAATGAAGGTGTTCCCGCGAAACAGGTTGCCACGGCGGCAGGCCGGCCGGTTCCGACTTATAACATCCAACCGCAGCGCGGGATGACTGGGAACGGCACGCGCGGCGAACAAGTGCAGGCCGATGGCCAGACGCTGGTCGTAACTCGTCCGATCTTTAATGCCCAGGCGCCCAAAACGCTGAACCAGGGCATCAAGCCCGTTTTGGCTGAATCGCAACATACCGCACCACCCGCAACATTGATGGTTTATCCGAACCACAACGCGAGCCGGTACAACCGGCAGGATAATTATACTTACCAATACTCGGGTAATGCGAACGGCCAGATAACACGCGTAATGAGCCCGGGTACGCCAGGCCCGAATGTGGCGAATCCGCCTGGGCACACCTACTGGACGGCCCAGCCAGCCACTCCCGCGCCGGCTTATAATGATTCCCGCTACATGCCTCCACGTCTTGAAGGACAGACATCCGCGCAGACCCCGCAACCGTATCAGCCATCAGAATATGGCCAGCCATACCAGGCTGGAAGTGCAGTCGCGCCTTCGCGCGCAGAATCATACGTGCCAAATAATTCCAGTTACGTCGCACCTGCTCCTCGAACGTATTCCGCTCCAGCTTATCCGGTTTATAGCACTCCCGTCATGCCGGGGCCGGCGGTTTCAGGCTATTCTTCATTCGGCGCTGCCCGGGGACATTGAACTCACTGGCCGTTTTTGCTTTTGCAATGTGACCGTGGCGGGCAAAATGCGGCATGGGCATCTCCCTTCGGCAATTCGAGCAAATGAAAGAGCGCATGGGCGGCAAGACCCGCAAAGCTGCGCCGGTTTTTGCTCCGTCGCAGGGACAAATCGCTTTGCAGGGAATTATCCTGGGCATTGACCCGTCGCTGCGCGGCACGGGCTTTGGCATTATCCAAATCGCTAATCCACATCCCCGCACACTGGCGCACGGAACGATTTCCTGCCCGCGAACCTGGGAGCGCTCGCGCTGCCTGGCAAAAATTTCGGAGATGTTGCGCGCTGAAGTCCAAAAACACCAGCCCACCGTGTGTGTGGTGGAAGGCATCTTCTACGCGCAAAACCTGCAAACGGCCATGATTATGGGCGAGGCCCGGGGCGCTGCCCTGGCCGCCATCGCTGAACGGGGAATTGAGATTTACGAAATTGCCCCGCGTAAAGTGAAGCAGGCGGTGGTTGGTTATGGCGCGGCCCAAAAATCAGCCGTCGCAAAAATGGTCCAGCGTCTGTTGAACCTGCCCGCGCCGCCTGAGCCTGACGCCGCCGATGCCCTGGCACTGGCCTTGACCCATGCCCGGGAAAATTCGCGCTACAACCTGACTCCGCCCAAACGAATCTGATGATTACTTTTCTCCATGGTAAACTGGTCGAAGCGTTGCCCACGCAGGCCGTTGTCGACGTCAATGGCGTTGGCTACGAGGTGTTAATTCCTTTGTCGTCGTTCGATAAACTGCCGGGCCCGGGCGGAGAAGTAAAATTGCTTACGCAACTTGTTGTGCGTGAAGACGCGCATACGCTTTACGGTTTTATGTCGGTGGCGGAACGCGATTTATTCCGATTATTAATCAACACCGTGTCCGGCATTGGGCCGAAAATCGCGCTAAATATTTTGAGCGGCATCTCCACAACTGCCTTTCGCGGGGCTATTGCCAATGGCGATGTGAAATCACTTTCGCAAATCTCCGGCGTCGGCAAGAAAACCGCCGAACGAATGGTGGTCGAGTTGCGTGACAAAGTCGGCGCCGCCGGGGCATGGGAAGCCGCCAGCGCGCAACGGGCCCTCTCGCCGGACGACCAAAAAATCAACGACGCCGTGCTCGCGCTCATGGCGCTGGGCTTCAAACAGATCGACGCGCACGACGCGGTACGCTCCGCTCAGGCCATGCTGGGGCCAAAGGCAACGGTTGAAGATTTGGTGCGAACATGCTTGAAAAAGGGAGCATGATGGCCGCCTCCAATTCGAAATCCGGCGTAGTTATTCCCCATCAGGCCAAATGGTATCAACGGCTGGCCGCGGCGCTGGTGGTCTTCCTCCTTCGCACCGTGGCAAAGACGGTTCGTTTCCATAAGGACGATCGCACTGGTTATTTTGACGGAGGTCCCGCCCCCAAAATGATTTTTGCCATTTGGCACAACCGCCTTTCGTTCTCGGCGATTCTTTATGAACGCTACGTTCAAAAGTTCGCGCCGGAACGACGCATGGCCGCCATGGTCAGCGCCAGTCGGGACGGCGGCCTGTTGGCAAAAATCATGGAAGGTTTTGGGCTTGAACCGGTGCGCGGCTCATCGTCGCGCCGCGGCGGGCAGGCTCTCGTGGAACTGACCACGTGCGCCGAGCGCGGTTTAGATTTGGCCCTCACCCCCGATGGGCCGCGCGGACCTTGCTACGAGATACAGGAAGGCGTGATTACCACCGCGCAACTTACGGGCCTGCCCATCATACCGGTTTCCTATCATTTAAGCTGGAAAATCCGGGTGAACAGCTGGGACAAATTCCAGATTCCCCTGCCCTTTGCGCGCTGTGACGTGATTATGGAGAAACCATTGTCCATCCCGCGCGAAATCACCGATGAACAACGAGAAGCGTACCGAAAGCAATTGGAGCAATCACTCCGGGAAATCACGCACGATTGAATTTTTCTTGATTAATCATTTGATTGACCGAGTTTTGTAAAAATGAATTGGCCCTCTAAAACAACCGCCAGGTCGAATGCCTCGATGACCGAAAGTCCGTTGCGTGACTTGGAGGTTTTAATCCGGTCCCATGCACCGCTCGTGGCCGTGGAAAGCAACGAAGAGCCTCAGGTTGTGAAAATGGTGCGGGAGATTGCCCGGAAGCTGCAGCTCAAGGCCTTTCGCTGGACGGCCACCGAAGGGTTGCAGGCGTTTGACCAGATGGACCAGCCATTGCAGCCGGTGCAAAAGTCCATAGACGTTCTCAATTTTATCAAAACACAGGCGCATAGCTGCCTAATCGTGCTCCTGGATTTTCATCCGTTCCTGGAAGACACCCTGCATGTCCGCAGCCTTAAAGACATCGCCCTTTCCTATGAAAAGCATTATTCGACGGTCGTGATGGTAGGCTATGTCGTACGCGTGCCGGTGGAACTGCGGCCGTTCACAAGCAATTTCACGTTTCCCCTGCCCTCGTCCGGAGAATTGCGCCAAATCGTCCACGAAGTGGCCGCCGAATGGGGGGCGGCGAACGGCAACCGCGACGTCCAAACTACAAATAAAACACTTGATTTGCTCGTGCGCAACCTCGCCGGCTTGACGGCTACTGACGCGCGCCGGCTCGCGCTCAAGGCCATCAACGATAACGGCGTCATTTCCGATTCCGACATGCCCGAAGTCATGCGCGCGAAATATGAGTTGTTAGGGCACGACTCGGTTTTGTCCTTTGAGAATGAAACGGCGCGATTCGGGGAAATCGGGGGGCTGAGACGTTTGCGAAACTGGCTGGAACTGCGAAAAAGCTTTTTCTCCCAGGAAGGGCCGGAAGAATTAGATCCGCCGCGCGGCATTTTGTTGCTGGGTGTCCAGGGCTGCGGAAAAAGCCTGGCAGCGAAGGCTGCGGCGGGAATTTTTGGCGCGCCACTGCTGCGCCTGGATTTCGGTGTTCTCTACGACAAGTATTACGGCGAGACCGAACGCAATTTGCGCAAGGCGCTCGACACGGCGGAAGTGATGTCGCCCTGCGTCCTTTGGATGGATGAAATCGAAAAAGGCATCGCGGTGCAGTCGGACGACGACGGCCTTTCGCGGCGCATCTTGGGAACATTGCTCACGTGGATGTCTGAGAAGAGCCGGCCGGTTTTTTTGGTCGCCACGGCCAACGATATTATGCGGCTGCCGCCTGAAATCCTGCGCAAAGGGCGATTCGACGAAATTTTCTTCGTGGATTTGCCGTCAGTGGAGAACCGCCATGATATTTGGAGCATTCACCTTTCCAAACGACATCTCGACCCGACGACGTTTAATTTAGACTTCCTGATTGAAGCGACTGAAGGTTTTTCCGGCTCGGAAATCGAGCAGGCGATTGTGTCCGCGATGTACGCGGCACATGCACAAGGCCATACAGTTTCAGAGAAGGATTTGATCGCTGAAATCAAGCAGACCAAGCCGCTCTCGGTCGTCATGGCGGAAAAGGTCGAAGAACTCCGGGAATGGGCGGCCAAACGAACCGTGCCGTGCGATTGATTTAACGATGATTGCGCGCGTCAGCCTGGAAATCGCGTTGCGGAAGGAATTTGATTATTCGATTCCGCCGGGCTTAATCGGGCAAATCGAAATCGGCACCCGCGTGCAGGCCCCCTTCGGCGCGCGAAAAATTTTCGGGACCGTCACAGCGCTCGCGGAAGAATCAGCCCATACCAACCTCAAACCGATTTTGCGCATCGTCGGGACGCAAACGCTGGTCACGCCCAAAATTCTTAAGCTGGCACGCTGGATTGGGGATTACTATTGCTGCGCCCCGGAGATCGCGCTGAAAAGCGTGCTGCCGGAAGTCGTCCGCAAAAAAGAAGAAGGCTGGAAAAAACAACTATTTGTTCGAGCTCTCCCATCGGCAGGCGAATTTCCAAAGCTGCCTAAGCGACAAGAGGAAGTCTGGAACATTATTGAAGAACGCCGCGAAATGCCGCTGGCCGAACTGCTCGAACTGGCCGAAACGACCGCCGCCACGATTCGCAAACTCGAAGACCGCGGGCTTCTCGAGATTACTTCTGAAATCTCCGAGCGCGACCCATATGCGCGGGAACATATTTTGCCCACGCAGCCGCTATCCTTAAACGAAGCCCAGGCCAGGGCGCTGGTGGCGGTTACCAAAGAAATTACTGCGCGGGGCGAGGTAAAAAAAGAGGAGGCAAAGGCTTCGGTTTTTCTGCTCCATGGTGTCACGGGTTCGGGTAAAACAGAAATTTATCTCCAGGCCATTGCTCATGCGCTGGAACAGGGCAAAGGCGCGATTGTCCTCGTGCCGGAAATTTCACTCACGCCACAGACAGTTGAGCGATTCAAAGCGCGATTTAGCTCCGGCAAATTGCAAACACTCGTAGCTGTGCTCCATTCCCATTTAAGCGCGGGCGAGCGGCATGACGAATGGCACAAGATACGTCAGGGCCGCGCGCGTATCGTTATCGGGGCGCGCTCAGCAATCTTTGCGCCGGTAGATTCCGTAGGCCTCATCATCGTGGACGAGGAGCACGAGCAGACTTACAAGCAGGAGGAAGCGCCACGTTACCACGCCCGGGACGTCGCCATTATGCGTGGGCAAATGGAAAACGCCGTCGTCCTGCTCGGCTCAGCCACGCCCTCCATGGAAAGCTATTTCAATGCAAAAAAGGGAAAATATGCGTTGCTCGAGCTTCCTGAGCGCGTGGACGACCAAAAAATGCCACGAGTTCGCGTTGTGGATATGCGGCAAGCCGGGGCGAAGGAAAAAGGTAATCTGATTTTCTCGCCGCAACTCAAGGAGGCCATTCACCAGCGCCTCGAAAAGCAGGAGCAAACTATTTTATTTTTAAACCGGCGCGGCTGGGCCACGGCGTTGCAATGCCCCCTGTGCGGCTTCGTAGCCGAATGCCCCAATTGCAGTATCTCCATGACTTATCATCGCATGGAACAAAAGCTGGCCTGCCATATTTGCGGGGAAATCCAAAAAGTTCCCATGGTTTGTCCAAACAACAAGTGCCGCAATCCGGCGATCCGTTTTTCCGGCACAGGCACGCAACGCGTCGAAGAAACTCTGGCCAAACTATTTCCGAAGGCGCGCGTGCGACGGATGGATTCAGACACGATGAAGCGAAAGGACGATTACCGCAAAACTCTTGGCGATTTTCGGTCAGGCCGAATTGATATCCTGGTAGGCACACAAATGATAGCCAAGGGCCTGCATTTTCCGAATGTCACACTGGTGGGCATTATTCATGCGGATTCGGCCCTGCATCAACCGGACTTCCGCTCGGGAGAGAGAACGTTCCAGCTGCTCACACAGGTTTCCGGTCGCGCCGGTCGTGGAGATGTAGAAGGTGAAGTTTTCGTCCAGGCATTCACGCCGTTTCATCCCGCGATTCAATACGCCCGTCGCCACGACTTCACCGGATTTTACGAGCAGGAAATCGAATTTCGCGAGCAGTTGAAATATCCGCCGGCATCGCGCGTGGCGCTGCTCACGCTGAAAGGGCGCAACGAGGACAAAGTGAAATTTTCGGCGGACTATCTGAAACGCGAACTCGAAAAAGTTTTAGGCGAATTCAAAGACCTCATTTTTGCCGGGCCGGCGCCTGCACCATTGCTGAAAGCGGAAAGTTTTTATCGCCATCAAATCATGTTGCGGACCCGTGCGATGAGCAAACTGAGCCAAACCCTGGCCAGGATCGTTCCCTATGTCGCTCTGCCCGAAGATGTAACGCTTTCAGTGGACATTGATCCGGTAAATTTGTCCTGAGTTTGAGTTCCAACCTCAGCTTGTTCTATTTGCGTCCAAAAATATCCCGCAACCCAAATTTTACTTAAAAGTTACAAACGTAACTTGTTCACCATGCTGTTTTTCGCCAGAAAAGTATTGTGAACAATTGCAGTTATAAAAGCGAGGATCGCATTGTTTTCATTGATTAAAATCGCTTTTACAGCATTTCCCGATTAAGAAAATTTAGTGAATAACCTGTTCATATCAATTCATTGTAGGAATTAAAAAATTTGCTATGATGTCTACAGTTCATTGAAAGAACGAAGCGGACGGTAGCAGTTGAAAGATTGAGACTGAACGTTTCCAGGATAATCCCGGGTGACCGGGGAAAAGTCAGGTTAGGTTGGTTGGCCTGGCTCCTCTTAAAACGGCCGAAAGGCAGGCAGCGGAGGCAAAATTCACCGGTTCCTCTGGTGCGTTCGCGCGCGCCAAATGCGAATGGGGGATCGGCGGTGAGGGGCGATGAGAAACCGCTCCGAGTCGAGTGAAGTAGTTCAGGCAGGTTTCGAGCCTGGATGAATCGCAGTTGCCAAAACAGGCTTTGGTTGCTACTGCGTATCAACACGGTGTGTGCGTCTCGGCGGAATTCAAAATAAAAAGTGAGTCCGCCAAATTAAAAACGCTGAAAAGCGAACAAAAAGAGTGCATGCAACGGGAAGGACACGATGGCTGGGCAGGCCGCGTGAAAAAACTTCCGAAGGCCGGCGATGTTAAAAACGGCACCGCTGGACTGTGAGAAAAAGCAATCTATGAGTGAAGAGGCGAGACCCGTGGCATCGGGCGAACGCGCCGCCAAAAGCGGTGGCTGACCCGGGGCCAGACGGTTAAGACGCGAAAGAAAATCGCAGGCGTGTCTTGACCTGGTTCGCAGGCTGGTGGCGCAACCATCAGTTGAAGCGAGCTGAAAAGCCTCACTTGAAATTCAGTGTCCGAAAGGCACTGGACGGCCCTGCTACGAGGCCGAAACTCCGCTTGCCGTGGAGAATAGCGTCGGGAAACTGGCAGCCCCCGCGAGGGTGAGCGTCTAATGCCGGTCCGGGAAAGAGAGAGTGACGAACTCCCATTCCCCATTTGTCCCTGCTCGACCGAAAGGTTGGGCGGGGACTTAATGTTTTTAGGATATAGATCCCCTGCTCTGCTTCGCGGTGATTTAATTTTCGAGGAAAGATTTATCCTCCCGCCGCCTGCCCTACACCTGTTCCCGGTTCAGTTTGGCTCTTGGCGTCGAGCAGCTCAGCAATCTTGTTTTTATCGAGGCCGGAAACCTCTATTGCCACTTCGCGCACCGTTTTGCCCGTCTCGTAAGCGGTCTTGGCGATCTTAGCAGCCTTGTCGTATCCAATCACTGGCGCCAGCGCCGTACACATCGCCAGGCTTTGCTCGATATTGCCCTCGCATTTCTGCACATCGGCTTCCAAGCCCGAAACACAGCGCCGGGCAAAAACCCGGCTCGCGCTGGTGAGCAATTCAATGGACTGAAGCAAATTATGCGCGGCTACCGGCATCATCGTATTCAGTTCAAAGCATCCGTACGTGCCGGAAAAAGTGACCGCCGCATCGTTTCCAATGACCTGCGCGCCCACCTGGATGACCATCTCGCACATCACCGGATTCACTTTGCCCGGCATGATGGACGAACCGGGCTGTGTCGCAGGCAACCTGATTTCGCCCAAACCACAGCGCGGGCCCGACCCAAGCCAGCGAATATCGTTGGCGATCTTAATTAGGCTCACCGCGACGGTTTTCAGCGCGCCGCTCGCTTCCACCAGCGCGTCAATTGTGCCCTGCGCTTCAAAATGGTTTGGCGCTTCGCGCAGGGTCAATTTTGCCTCGCGCGCGATTCCTTCAATCGTCCGGCGTGAGAATTCCAAATGCGTATTAATGCCGGTGCCCACCGCCGTCCCCCCCAATGGCAGTTCGCAGAGATGCTTCTCCAGCGAATGCATGCGCGCGATGCCATGTTCCACCTGGCTGGCGTAGCCGCTGAACTCCTGCCCCAGCCGGATAGGCGTCGCGTCCTGCAAATGGGTTCGGCCAATCTTCAAGACAGCGTCAAATTCCCTGGCCTTCTTATCGAGCGCTTTGTGCAGTTCTTCCAGCGCCGGAATCAAGTGATGCACGATGCCGTCCAGCGCGGCCAAATGAATCGCCGTGGGGATGACGTCATTGGACGATTGGCCACGGTTAACATGGTCGTTGGGATGGATGCTCTTATCGCCACGTTTGCCGCCGGAAATCTCGCAGGCGCGATTGGCCACCACTTCATTGACGTTCATGTTCGTCGAAGTGCCCGAGCCGGTCTGAAAAATATCCACGACGAACTGCGCGTCCAGTTTCCCGTCAATCACTTCCTGCGCGGCCTGTTGGACAGCCTTGGAAGTGTCTTGCGGCAGCAAATCAAGCGACGTATTCGCGATAGCGGCGTGCTTTTTAATCAGGCCAAGGGCGCGGATGAATTGCCGGGAGAAACGCAAATTACTGATGGGGAAATTTTCCACGGCACGGGCCGTTTGCGCGCCGTAATAGGCGTCCGCCGGCACTTGCATTTGTCCCATGGAATCGGATTCAGTTCGGAAATTGTTACTCATGAAAGGACATTTTATGCCGGCGACCAAAAATTTCCAGAAAACAAATCATTTGAATTTGCGTTAAAACAGGCGAAGTTGAATTGGAGGAGGATTGTCATGGTAAAGGAGCTACTAAAAGCATTCGTTTTAACCGTTCCAATGGCCGCGTTATTGTTATGCTCGGGGTGCATCGGGCCGCAATACTCCGACCAGGAGATAGTCGTTAATGGCAGACAACCACCCCGGATTCTTGGCCCGCGGGACCCGGCCATTGCCGCCAATCTCACCACCAACTTTTGGGCCAGCCAGCCGTTTCTAGGCAGTGCCGCTGAGGTCGGCACCACCCTATTTAAATCCGCGGGCATCCAGGGTTGGAAGGATTATCACATGGATGCCGTAGCCACCGGCGTCGCGCTTCGGCACGAATTCACCTCCGGCCCTTATTTGACCCTGGACATGCGGCTGCAATCATTGACCGTCAATCATGTTGCCGTCCGGTTCCATGGAACGAATTACATGCGGGTGGTCACATTCCTTGGCAAGGTTTCCGTCGGCCCTCTCGTTTATGAGGAAACGAATCCAGTGGTCGCCGCTCATGGCAAGCTGGTTTGGAATCGGGATGGCTGGTTTGAAATCCATCCGCAGGAAACCGGCGACGTCGGGCTGGTAGTCCCGGCCCTGAATGGACAAAACCTGTCGACTGTTTGGTAAAAATTTACGATGCGCCGAGCGACCGCCGCATTTTTACCGCGTTCCGGATTTTTGGCTGCACGTCCGGCACTGCCGGCCCACGGGCTTGCGCAAAGGCGACAGGCGCGCGGAGCAGCAAGGTTCCCAGGCACAAATCAGCCAGCGGCAGAACTACATTGAAATTTTTGTTCATGTAACGGTGATGCAACAGGTGATGGCCATTGAGCCGGAAGAAAATGCCCGAACGTTCCACATGCCGTTTTTTCGGCAGATGCATGCACCAATGCATATATTCATAAGCGGCAAAATACAGCGTACAACTGAAGGCTGCGCCGCACAAAATGCCCCATCTATGGGAGAAAAAAGAACAGGCCACAAACGGCATTAATCCAATGAGCACAATTACCGGCCCATTCCACCATGCCATGGGAATAGTTTTTTTATCCGGTTCATGGATGAGATGATAAGTATGGTCGTATTTGAAAACGTGGTGATGGATGAGGGTATGGCGCTCGAACGGGTAACTAAAAAATTTCACGAAAAAAGAGCGATGCATGAAATAACGATGCAGCACCCATTCGAATAAAGAAGCATATGCGGTCGCAGCGACGGCACCGATAGCGCACCAAAAAAGAAACGTGGTCATAAATACGACTTTCGAAGACAGACGGAGCTGTTTTGCCTGAACTCAGCCGGTCTTTCGGCGGATAAAATCGCCTGTTTGCGGTTTCGTGCAAGTTTTATTTTCCTAAATATCAAATTATTTTGGGACGTCATCGGGAGACCTATGATGAGACAATTATAATTTCTACGATATGATGGGAGAAATCCGCCTGCCACCCCCCCTTCCGTAGCCTTCCGTAGGCTTCTGAGCGGGTAGCACCCGCGGGCCTATTTGGGAAAGGCGCGAAGGTATAGCTCTCCCTCACCCCGGCCCTCTCCCTAAGGAGAGGGTGAATGGCAGGGCCGAAGAACTACAATATCACGAACGACAGCCGAAAACCATCTATGTCAAAGAACGCCACTTGAAACGTGGCAAGCAGTGGGTATTTTAGCATAGGAGAGAATTTATTTTACA
>DATJXK010000004.1:0-3306 GCA_035500235.1 Pseudomonadales bacterium
GGGCACGGGGGGGCCACACCCTACCTCAACCCGAGGCAGGTAAATGAACCTAAATCAACCCTTCAGACGAAAAAACAAACCAAAACCAAACCGAAACAAACCAAAAAATTGTTCTGTGGTCTCGGGGTAAGGCGTTGCAAACCCAGACAAGCCTATGCAAGACCGGGGGGGGTAGTATGAAAATAGCCCAGCACTTTAGTGCTGGGAAATCGAGGTCAGAACGGCCCCAAGTCCCTCGGGGACGAAAGAAATACGGGTTCTGCCGTCCCTACGGGACTTATTTTATTGTGCCACAAAACCCAGCACTAAAGTGCTGGGCTATTTTCAGAATACAAGACGGCGCACTGGCTCCGTTGGAGTTCTTAGTTAGTAATGGCCAAATGCAAACCGGAACCAAACTGCCGCAAGGTCATGCAAGGTGATAAATTGGAAAATCGCCCACCGGAAAATCAAAGGTGTTAAAGGCTATTCAAGCCCCCCCCGGGGGGGGATATGAAAAAGAGGCTGTGCAAGAAGCACAGCCCTATCGTGAAATATTCAATTCGAAACGGACGCCGCAATGCGGCGTCCCTGCCCTTACTTCGCAGCGGCGGCGGGTGCCTTCTCTTCCCGCTCGCGGACGAGGGTAGCGCCTTTGCCCAGGCGTTTGCGCAGGTAGGTAAGCTTGGCGCGGCGGACGGCGCCATGGCGCTCGACTTCAATCTTGTCCACGCGGGGCGAGTGCAGCGGGAACACGCGCTCGACGCCTTCGCCGTAGCTGATGCGCCGGACGGTGAACGTCTCGTTCAGGCCCGCGCCACGTTTGCCGATGACTACGCCGGAGAAAATCTGGATGCGTTCCTTGTCGCCTTCGACGACTTTGGTATGCACTTTGACGGTATCGCCCACCCCGAACTTCGCGTTGTCTTTGCGAAACTGTTCGGACTCAATTTTGTTCTGCAATATCTGGTTCATAAATTCTATGTTCTACTTAAGTAAATCCGGCCGGCGCTCTTGCGTGCGCTGTTTGGCCTGTTCACGCCGCCATTTCTCGATCTCCGCATGATTGCCGGAAATCAAAACGTCCGGCGCCCGCATGCCGCGAAATTCCGCGGGCCGCGTGTACTGCGGATATTCCAGCAGTCCGTGGCTGAACGATTCGTCGCGCGAACTTTCGTCGTCGCCCAATACCCCGGGCAGCAACCGCGTGACGGCGTCGATCACGACCATCGCGGGCAGCGCGCCGTTGGTCAGCACGTAATCGCCGATGGACAATTCATCGTGCGCCAATCCGATCCGCACCCGCTCATCAAAACCTTCATAGTGGCCGGTCACGAACAGCAAATCCGTTTGCCCGGACAACTCGCGCGCGATTTCCTGGCTGAACTTCCGTCCGCCGGGCGAAAGCAAAATCACTTTCGTCTGTTCGCGCCGCAAACTTTCGACGGCCTCAAAAATCGGCTCCGGTTTCATCAGCATGCCCGGTCCGCCGCCAAAGGGCCGGTCATCCACCGTCTTGTGCCGGTCATGCGTCCACTGGCGCAGGTCATGCACCTGCAAATCCAGCAGGCTTTTCTTCCGCGCGCGCTTGATGATGCTTTCATCCAGCGGCCCGGCAAACATGGCCGGAAACAACGTCAGCACGTCAATTTTCATCGCGCTTGTCCCGAAATCGGAATGCCTCGAGAAGGAGGACGCTTACGACCGCTTGCCGCCGTCCTCAACGATCTCAACCGAGCAACGCAGGCCTTTCTTGGCGCTGCCGGCCAAAAGGAGCGAGCGAATGGCATTAATCGTCACACCCTGCCGCCCGATAATTTTGCCGACATCGGCGGGATCGAGCCGCAATTCATAGACGGTCATGCCCGCGCGCTCGACCGGTGTAATGTTCACCGCTTCGGGCTTTTGCACGAGTCCTTTAATTACGTACTCGAGGAACTCTTGCATGAAATTGAAAACTTAAGCCGCGGGGGCCGCCGGCGCTTTGGCCGCTTTTTTAATGAAACTGGCCACAGTATCGCTGGGCTGCGCGCCTTTGCTGATCCAATATTGCGCGCGGTCGAGCTTCAGGGAGAAATTTTCGCCCTGCTTGAGCGGGTTATAGGTCCCGATTTCCTCGATAAATTTTCCATCGCGCGGGCTCCGGCTGTCGGCTACCACGATGCGAAATGCCGGCATGTTTTTAGCGCCGACCCGTTTCATACGAATTTTTACTGACATAAATGTTTCAAAAGAACGCAAAACATAGCAGGCGGCGGGCTTTTTGCAAGTCTTGTTTTATGAATAAAACAGAGCCCTTTTGGGAAGTTCAAGTTTTGGGCTTTTTCAAGAGAAACGACTTGTTGCCGTCGGATAAATCGGAAATACCGACTACTTCCCATCCCTCGTTGGCGGAGTTGGTAAGGATATTATCGTTGTGGCCGACGACGGTTTTATACTGCCATTTGCCGGCAATGGTGACGCCTTTTTGCCGTCGCAGGAGAAATGTTTTCTGGCCGTCTGGCGCGACAGAAACGCCGATGGCTACCCATCCTTCCGCCGCAGGAGCCTGGAGGACGGTGTCATTTTTGCCGGTGACGCTTTCGTATTCCCATGTGACAGGGGTTTGGGAATGGCAGCCGCCAAACGTCAATAAGCCCGAGGCAAGGAAAATGCCCACTGATTCTTTCATATCCCAACTACCTACATAAATACTCCAGATTCAATCCTCACACAATGGCAATCACGCTCACTTATGGGACATGGCCTTGCTCCTGCTTTGTAGCAATGGAAACTTGAAACTGCGCGCGCAAAACCTGAAACTCAAAAAAAATGAGCAAGCCTTATGAAGAAATTTTGGGTGGGGCAACCCTTCCCCGCTCCGCGCCCGACCCGCGCCATGAAGCTATTTGCGACCGGTTGCACGCAGTGATGACTGCCGGTGTCTCCAATGTTTCCTCAACCCAACTGCTGGCGCCACGCACAAAAATTCAAGTCTCACGGGACACTTCCCTGCGCCCGGATTTGGCGATCATCACCACGGCCACGGGCAAATTGTTCCTGGCGGTGGAAATTATCAGCCGGGACGATCATCGCGCCGATACAGTTATTAAAAAGGAAATCTATGAACAAATCCGCGTGCCCCGCCTCTGGATGATAGACCCGCGCTATGACAATGTGGAGATTTACCACAGCACAGAATTCGGTCTGCAACTCAAGGGCATCCTGGCGGGCAGCGAGATCCTCTCGGAGAAATTGATCCCGGAATTTCAGATTGTGATCAAGGAGCTGTTTGCCGTGTAAAAATAGCTTGCCAAACCGGCCGGAAGTGCAATGTTGATGCTCAGA
>DATJXK010000005.1:0-26241 GCA_035500235.1 Pseudomonadales bacterium
GTTGAAAAATAATTTTGATTTGTGCCCGGTTATGACGTGCTGGATTGCAATCCTGGCGATCCTTTCATTATTGGGAGGTGTGCTTTGTCTTTGGTCCTCAATAATGAGTTTAATTGGAAGGCTGCCCAAGAAATTTATGGACCACCATTTGACAGTTTTATTTCCCTATTTCTCCGGAAAACAAAACGAGCAAGATTATTGTGAAAAAATCAGCACAGGTTTTACGGAAGAAGAGATCGCCAGGGAATATAAAACCCAGGTATGGAACGCCGGATTGATTTTACATAAAAAGCTGACACGGCACCGATGGGCTGCGCGGATGCTTCTGCTTCAATTGGTTGCAATTACTATGGCGGGAATTCTCGTTATATTCTGCCTCTTCTATGGCTATGTCTTTCACTAAAGAGCTAGTATCTGAGGTTTCGGAAATTTTGAAAACAAGCTGGGAAACGAGGGATGGTTATGTGGTCCCTGAACCCGAAAATGTTCAACTCGGAAATGATGCAGTAAAAATTGACGGAACAGTCCTGTATGCTGACATGGCTGATTCGACTAATCTCGTAAACAATTATCCTGGCACTTTTGCGGCGAAGGTATTCAAATCGTATTTGATTTCTGCTTGTAGAATAATTCGCAAAAACGATGGAGTAATTACGGCGTTTGACGGTGATCGCGTGATGGCTGTATTCATTGGCGATTATAAAAATACGTCTGCAACCCTTTGCGCTCTTCAAATCAATTATGCAGTTCTTCAAATTCTAAATCCCCAATTACAAAAGGAATACCCCAAAACCGCCGCCGGCTTTCAACTCAAACATGCAGTTGGAATTGACACGGGAGAGCTGTTTGTTGCTCGTACGGGAATCCGTGGGTCAAATGATTTGGTTTGGGTCGGCAGCCCCGCTAACTTCGCGGCTAAAATGTCATCGTTACGCGAAGAAAATTATGCTTCTTGGATTACAGATTCTGTTTATAAAATGATTAATAAATCTGCCAAGTTCTCAAATAACCAAAATATGTGGGAGACGCGCGCATGGCTTGGTAGAACCATTTACCGTTCGAATTGGTATTGGGCGCCTTGATTGATGAGAAGACCTGTGCGGTGAACGACGGCAACTGCATCGCAAACCGCTGCACGGTGTTTAGACTGTCCGGCTTTCCTGCGGGCACTCGGAAACCGGACAGACTAAACCACCGTGAAATTCACCCAGATGGTTCCACACTCAACGGCCGGTTTCTGAACCCGCGCTTCACCTCTCCATTTGTTCCGTTCCGCGTTTGTTTAGAAACCGGCCATTCAGTGCATAGAATGATCACGATTTTATTCGTTGAAGGCAAAATTTAGGAACCGCAGCCGTAACGCAGCAAGCCACGCAGCAAAATGTGCCTCATGGGCACAATCAAGCACGCAGTTTGGTGTTTACTGGCTCCCATGAATTTGACTGCAAAGGTCGACAACAAATTGTGGGGCATCTATTACACTGACCGGGAATACGCACGGACGATTGGGGATCCTCTACATACTACCGTTGAAGCTCCGACCAAAGCTGCTGCCGAAGAAGCCGCCGCCAGACTAGGTTTTAACGACCCTGGGCACATCAAGTTGCGCCTAAAATGGTGAAGCTCACAGAGATGATTCTAAAAAAGCAGCTGGGCCATCGGCGAGAATGCAATCACAAATCTTCACGCGGCATCCAAATTTAATCCTTACTATGCAAGCACCCACCACCGCCGAAGTCCGCAACGCTATTGAAGTGCTTGGAAAGCTCAGTGAGCGCATCAATAAAAACGCCGCCCGCTCCCTCTCGCAAATCCCTCCCTGCTATGGAGCCGGTGAAGTTGCCGGCGAAATTTCTGTGAATGCCATGGAGCAAAACAGGCAGGTTCAGTCCATCACAGGACTGCTTCAAACCTGGCATGGTGAATTGGAACGCAAACAGAAACACAATGTCTCTATTCATGTTTAATCTTGGGCACGCCCTACCCCTTACATTCGTAAGGTTTTCGTGCTGTGCACGACGGCTCGCTCATTGGCGCGAACGCTATACGCTCTGGGGCAATGAAGCTGCCGCCGGCCGTTCGCATGTTGCTAGACGCATTTGCGAACCTAGCCGCCAACAGCGGCATTCACATTTTGTAGCGCAATGCTGCGTCAGTGCTGCGCGATTTGCTGCGTTGGTTGATTCGAACGTGCTGCTTCGCTTATGAATCCGCTCACCATCCCCGAAGATGCGATCAAACGTTTTCGCGACGCGGCGACCAGGTTTACGCGTGATGCTTCGCCGCGCGCTTCACGGTTGTTGGCGGTAAAAGACGACATTGCCGCATTGCGCAAAAAGGGCGCTTCGTTTCGCACCATCGGCGAACTGCTCGCCCAAAACGGCATCGCTGCGTCAGATACATGTGTCATGCGCTTCTGTCAACGCGAACTCGGCGAGAAACCAACCCGCAACGCCAAACGCAAATCCATTGCTGCCCCCAAACCCGCGCCCGCTGCCAACGGCCATGCTGTGTCATCCGCTCCGTTGACCAAAGCGGCACAGGCCGTCCTGCTGGACAATCTCTTAAGCGCGGTGCCGGCGAATGTGTCGTCCAAGCCAACTGATGAAGGTGGTCCGCGCATCGCTCGCATTGAATTCGCCAAACCCGGAGAATTATGAAAAAACAACTCAACCTCATCCTGAACGGCAAAGGCGGCGTCGGCAAAAGTTTTCTCGCCGTCAATCTTGTCCAGTTTCTGAAGGACAAATCCATTCCCTTTGTCGCCTGTGATAGCGACAATGAAAACTCGACTTTGAAACGGTTTCACCCGGACGCGGAATTTATCAATCTCGCTAACCCCCGCTCGCTCGACGATATGTTCCGGGCACTGGAACGCACCGATCTCGCCGTCGTAGATTGCCGTGCTGCCTAAACCGATGTGTTCTTGCGCTACTTTGCTGCGATTGATGTTGCCTCTGTGCTGTGCGCACTGGATGCACGACTCACCCTATTGATGCCCGTAAATCATGAAGCCGACAGTCTGGACCAGGTTCAACGGGTGGTCGAGGCGATGGCCGACCATGCACGGTTCATCATCATCCGCAACCAAGTCCACGCGGAATCATTCACGCTCTATGATAAATCCATGGTCCGTGTGCGGTTGCTGAAGAAGCTTGAAGCCAAAGAAATCACGATGCGCCGCATGGAGGAATGGCTGGTGGAAGCCTTAAATCGACTCAACCTAACTATTACAGCAGCGACCAAACATGAATGCTTTTATCTGCTCGACCGTCAACGTCTGGTGACATGGCAGCGTCAGCTTTACGAACAAATTGACTCTGCTGCCGACTTGTTGCTACCCGGAAAACCAACCGTCTAATACACTAATGTCACAGAATAAAATGTCTGAAGATTTTGCGCGAGCCATCAACGATTGGCGGAAAAAATACCAGCTTCGGGAAGATGAGCCATTATTGCTCTGCCTCGAATTGTTTCAAATTCACCAGTCACACTGGGACGCGATTCGGCGTCAGGAATTACCCTCATTTTCAGATTTCGGTGATTCACTGAAAAAGCTTCATCAAGACGCAACGGCTTTTCAGCGGCAGGCGAGCACTCTAACAGAAGAATTACGCCTTTACAAGAGCAACTCACGGCTGGTTGCGCCAAGCGTCACTGGCCTGATTCCCACCGCCATTTTTGCCGCCCTCACTGGTCTGCTCATCGGAAAATTTCTGCTTTGAACCATGAATCTCTTTGGAATTTTATTTTTCAGTGCGAGTCTGATTGCCGCCAACGCCGCCATTCATTGGCTTGTAACCCCTTACTCCTGGGCAATTGCGGCGTTATTTTTGGTGAGCGGATTCTTTGGGTTGCTCGTTCCCGAACGACAGAGCGGAACCGTGGCCATGCTCAAAGGGCTGCGCTGGAAACGCGGCCAGTTCTGTCGGGGCTGGCTCATCACCGGTGACACTGGCTCCGGCAAAACGAGCTCCGGCATCAATCAATTGGCTCATCAAGTCTTCCGCAACGAACTTCGTTGGGGCGGCCTATGTATTGACGAAAAAGGCGTCTATTGGGAAACCCTCCGAAACATGGCTTCACACTACAGCCGGCTGCCCGATTTAATCCATGTGCAAATCCGCTCGGATGACACTAACGCCAACTGGGTACCAGCACATCGGTTCAATCTCACCGGCAACCGGATGATTCCATTCAACACGTACGCCAAATTCGTCGTCGATACCGCTACGAGTCTTGGACAAGGCGGGGACAAGGGATTTTTTAAGAGCCAAGCGCAGACACACATCGCTCACGCATTGGAATTGCTTTCGGAACTTCATCGCCCGGTGACGCTCCCCGGCGCATATGAACTGCTGTCCAACCGGGAACAGTTGGAAAGCGCGGTGGAATCACTTGAAGATTTGCTGCCCATGCCGCGCCGCCTAGCCTTGCAGGAACATTTCAACAACCGATTCCTGAACCAACCCGACGAACAACTCGGAGGCGTTCGCGAAACCATCGGCAATTACCTGCAATATTTTCTGTCGCCGGAAATTGCCGAGGTTTTTTGCGGCGGTGAGAGCACTTTTGATATTGGCGATGTGGATACGGGAAAAATTATTTGCGTGACCATGCCGCAGAAATTCCAAACCGAACGGCGTTATGTGAACACCTTTTTGAAACTATTGTTTTATAACCATGCGCTCCGCCGTTTTGACAAATCCAAGTCCGAACGTGCAAATGATAATCTCATCATCCTGTGGGCGGACGAGGCGCAGCGTTTCATGACGGCGAGCGAAGATGGCACGAGTGATTACAACGTGGTGGATGTCATCCGTGAAGCCGGGGCGACGATCATTGCAGCCGCGCAGTCCACAACCTCATTCATTCCCCCGCTGGGAAACGACAAGTCCAAAGTGCTGACGTTAAATCTCCGCAATCGAATGATCTTCCGTGCCGCTGATGAACAGGATGCCGTGCAGAGCGCGGATTTTCTCGGCAAGAAACGGGTTGTGAAACGTTCTTGGGGTCACAGTGCCGGTAAGAGCAATGTCAATTATAACGAAACCGAGGAACACAAAATTAAACCGCACAAACTCCGCAATCTCCGTGACCACGAGTGCGTCCTTGTCCACTGTGAGCGAGGTTATCGTCGCGTGACATTGCCGCCGTTGGAGTCTGATGGCACGGTTGCGAAATGGTTTTCATGGTGGAGAAAAACTTTCTGATGGATGCCGACGCGACAAACTTCGCCCTTTCTCAATGTTTCAAGCATTTCAACTTCCTCAATCATAGAAAGGCCAGCTTGGTCGAGTTGGTCGCCCGAGAGATTCTTGCTCAAATGGAATTCGCCCAGCCTGCATATGTATAGGTTGAAAATCGCGTCCGGATTCTTTCCGTAGCACGCGAAGAATCTCAAAGCCAGCCTCATCACTATCGCCGAAATGCCAGCACTCAATCGTTGCCGGCAAACGTTGAAGCAATGCCAGCGTACCGCTGCCGGGATAACTGGTGCAAAGGAGCAGTTCACCACTATGAAGTTTAGCCAGTTCGTGAAAGGTAGTCTCATTTTCGATTGTCAGGCAGCGCAAAGATGCCGTCTCTATTGCTTCCGCGCGCTCAATATCTGTTTGAGACAAACGAAATGAACCGCGCAAAACTCCAAAATCCAACCAAGCACCATCAAATTGAAGTCTGAGCGGCCCGTGAACGAGAACAGAGCGCGGGTTCGAAATAATTCCAACATCATCAAGCGTGCAAACGGCACCGCCAGTTATATCGTCGAGTAAACGTCCCAGCTTCCCGCGCAATCGACCGGAAAACTTACCGTCGCGCTCAAACGCAGCAAGTTGTTCAAGTTGCTTGGAGTCGCCACAAAGGACGCAGCTTGCGAATCGCACGAGCGAATCACCCTCCCAAGCCAACAACTTTGGAAGAAGGGCAATTAATTGCGAATTTGCGGTGCTAGGTTCACGATCAAAAGGAACAATAGAACTTCCAGCAAATGCTGCCTGTCGCATTCGTTCACACCAAATCTTCCAGTTTTCTCGCCAGCGTGTTGGGATATCAACAACTGCTGCTTCTTTGAATTGATTCGCCACTGCCGCCCGAAGCTCAGTAGGCGACAAACGGCCAAGATGCGCATAAAGGGCAGGCTCATTGGCTGGCGAAAAACGAATTTGATGAATATTGGAATGGTCACGCTTATGAACGGGGACACGCATGAGAATTCCGGCGGTTTCGGCCTCAGCAAGCTGTTGCTCAGCCACGGCGCGCTTTTCTCCTTCGCTGCAACCAGCCTCGGCCAAAAGCTCTGCCAACGACAGCAGCACGTCTCGGCTTGCTTCGCCGGTGCGTCCCGCCTGTCTCCGCTCATATCGGCGGGCGATGACTTCGAGGACTGGTGAAGGCGTTTTCATGCCTGAGCAGCTATGGTCCCATCAAACGCTGGGCGTCTTCTGAATCCCGCGCCAGACTTACAGGAACATTTGTGATCTCGGTGCGTTTGCCGACCCGACGCTCATCTTTCGAAACAACTACGAGCCAATCACAATGCTCGAAGGCATAAGGAATGTTGCCCGTGCTCATCGAGAAGACGCCCTGAAGATCAAATGCCTTGAGCGCCGTGATACAATCTTTGATGCGCTCACCGCTCAACTTTGAGAACGCCTCGTCAATCGGCACAAGCCCGAGCGAGGGTTCAGGTTTGCGCGAGCTGTAGCGACGATAAGCGCGCAAATAACTCGCGAGAATTGCAATGAAATACGGCGACTGATTTTCTCCGCCGCTGAACTTGCCAGAGTGACGGTCCACACTGGTTTTTCTGCCGTCCGCTTCCACCACTTCCATGTCGTATTCGTAATAGTGACGATAGTCGAGCAGCCGGCTTGCTTCCGCACTGTCCGGTTGTTCCGTGAGAGTTTTCAAAAAATGGGTAATGGCATCCCGGAACCGTGGTTCAGCAGACGCAAAAAACAAATCATCTTCGCGCGCAATGGCGCTGGCTTGAAGTAAATCATGGTAAAGTTGGTAATCCCGATTGCGCCAATACCGAAGCTCGTAGGTATTTGTGCCGATGGGCCGTTTCTTCAACGAGGTGTTGAGCAAGGTTAACAAATTGACAACTTCATTGAGTGCATTGTGCAGCTTTTCCAAAATCTGCGTTCGGAAGAGATGCTCCCAGTTTTTCCGCTCGCGTTCGGCTTTGCCACGATAGTCAGGAATGTCGCTTTGTTCCAATTTGACAAGCTGTTTATCGTACGCATCGTTCGTTTCCGTTTCGACCGGCATATCATCGAACTTGGAATGAGCCATTGCGAGTTCGCGACGCTTGGCTTTCAACTGTTCCCAAGCTCCGGTCGCTTGCGCGCTGAGCTCATGGAACTGGTCGTTAAAACGGCCGGCGGCGACATCCTTCATCGGAAACTGGCCAAGCATTTTGGAACGAAGTTCGTCCAAACGCTTTAACCACGGTGACACGTCAACTTCATTGCGAATCTGATTAAACTTTTCAGCTATGGAGACGACCGCATTTCGTTGCGCAGTAATTTGCCTTTCAAGCTGGCGAAGCTCTGCGCGTTTCTCGCTGCGGTCAAGTGCGCGTTGCTCATCTTCCAATTTTTTGAGGTCAGCTTCCAGCCTGGTTTGCTGAGTTGCGAGTTCGTCAAATTTTGCCCGGTCAATTGTCTTAAGCTTGGCAATGTTGTCTTTCAATTCTGTCTGCAATCCGGGCAATTGCCGGACGCTCGCAAGTTCGTCGCTCAAATTCTTGGCTTGTTCAAAATGCTCACGCCAGCCATCACTGACGGTTTTGACTGCGCGCTCGACAGGCATCAATTTGCGCTCCTCGGCTTCGAGATCACCAATCAGCTTTTGTTTCCAGGCAAGCTGCTGTTCCAAACCTTTCTCGCCGACAAATGGATTGCCATCATAGAAGCGTCGGCGTTCGACAAATGCGCCCCGTATCATAAAACCGTCCGGCAAAATACCATTTTGGTCTGGAGGCAACGCACGCAATTGTTCAAGCGATTCCACGCACATCAGGTCGCCAAACAGATGACTCACGACGGCTTCAGTGATAGGATGACTGGTCTTCAGTTTCTCCGCCAGCGAACCAGACCGAATGGTTTTCTTGAGCTTGAGTGCTTTTGCCGGATTGACGAGCGATTCGCGCCCCGTTTCATCGCCAAGCTCGGAAACTTTCAATCCGTGGTAAATTTTCTCCGCCTGCTCGTAGTGTTGCGTAGAAACCGTTATAGCAAACTTGCGGGCAAAGGCGATTTCGACGGCCGGACGCCACCGCTCGTCGGTTACTTCGCATAACGCACGGAGATGCTGCGCGGGCAAATGTGAACCATGCGAAAGCAAGCTGTTGTTGAGCGCATCCAGAAGCCTTGTGGGAAACGGTAGTTTGCCAATTTTAAGAGCGGCAACTTCGTCTCGCAGTTGACCGAGTTGCTGGCGCAATTCAGAAAGGCGTTTGAACATTGAAGCTGCCGCACGGCTTGCTTCAGAGGCAGCACGCTGGGCTGTATCACCGAGCGTGCGCAATGTTTCGCCCGCTTTTGATATTCCACCTTGTTCAATTGCATGGATTGCTCGTTCGACGGAAGCGGCCGACGTAGTATCCATATCCAACGGCAAAGTACGGAGTTCTTTAAGCCATGACCGGGCATTGCGAACGCGATTGGCGAGTGCCTGCCCCAAGGTCGTGCCGATTTCAGTCAGTTGACTGATTTGGTGAGTCAGCTTATCATTGCGTGATTTCAGCTCGCTGTAGAGTCGGCCTTCGGGTGTTTCATTAACGCTCGCTTTGATGCCATCAATCCGCTGCTTGAGATTCGGAATGGCTTCTTCCAGGTGTTTTAATCGCGCTTCCTCAGTCGCGTATTCTTCCTTGAGCTTGCAAAGCCGGGATTCATCTGACTGAAGCTGCTCAGCGGCGTGTTCGTTGCGGAGTTGAGCTTCAAGGCAACGCGCCAATACACGATCACGGCGGAGTTCGGTAAGCCGCGTGAACGTGTCGCGGATGACCTTCAATCTTTCAAACTGGTCATTCAGGTCATTCAAGTCTCGCTCGTATCCCTGGAATGTCCGGTAGCTCGCGGTCACGTCATTGACATCGAGCTTGTCGGCGGGGAGAATAAATTGGCGTGCAAACTCATTAAAACTTTTCAGAAAGGTGAACGACATCGCAGTGGGCAAAAGCGCGCGCAGGACATTCTTATCGAAATTGAGATGCACCGGCTGCGCCATGTCGCGCAGGTAAGCTTCGATGCCCTCCGGGTAAATTCGTCCCTCGCGACTTTCCGCGAATGCCTTGAACGCGGTGTAATCAAGCGGGCACTTCTCGGTATCCAGAAAATCGCCGCGAGCAAGTGATCCAGGAATGAAGAATGGCGTGATTTTGCCGTGTGCTTCCGCCGCGCTGGCAAACTCAACGCGAATGCCCCAAGTTTCAGATTTTTTGCCATTCGGCCAGGCGAACTCCAATGCCACATAGGTGATGGCTCTACTCCGCATGTATTGTATGACACCGTTGTCCTCCTCCTTGGTGTCGCCGAGACAGTAACCCTTGAGCGAACGGTCGCCACGGTCGCCAGTGGCGGACTGGTTGAAGCGCACGAGACGTTGATCGCCTACGAGGACGAACTGAATCAAATCCATAAGGATGGACTTGCCCGAACCAGTCACACCCGCCAGCAACAGGTTGCCCTCGACCGGAATGGTGTCTTTGTAACCATACCAGTTGAGCGCATGGATGCGAGTGAGGCAGATGGTGCGGTTCATTCTTCCTTTTCGGTGTCTTCGCTGTCGTTAAGATCAACTTCTCCAGTTGGTGTTTCTTTGATGGAAGCCAAATATCGGTCCGCGTTCTTGTTCCACTCTTCGAGATTTTGGAAGGGAATAACCCGCTTCAAAGTTGGCAAAATTTCAATCTGTGAACGCTCCAACGTCACATCAAAAGTGACATGAACGAGGTTTTTTCGCCGCGCTAGCGAAAGGATTTCGCGCAGCCGGGTCGGGCTGGGTAGATGTTTGCGCAACGGCTCAAACTTTGCAGTCAGCGAATCGTTGAGTTGTTGTGCGGTAAGGCGGACGGGTGGCGTTTCGCCACGGTCGCGCACGGCTGTGTCAAACTCATACCACAAAGTGAGCAAAACCAATGTGGCGTCAAGCTTGAGGTGCAACAGGAAGGCGGCGCTCTGCGGAACGGCCTGCACCGTTCGATCCTGGTGTTCCCAGTGAAGTTTGAGATCGAGCAATCCGGCTAGTTCATCCACCCAGGCACGATTTTGATAACACCAGTGATAAAGGTCGGTTTGCGCGGGTTCGAGACCGAGAATTGAACCGTGCGCCAACAATCGCCGCATTGCTTCGCCAAGCCGCTCGCGATCGTTGGCGGACAGCTTCGCCAGCAACCCGGTGAAAATTGCAGATGTGGCGTCGGTCGTCATTTCTTAACCAGCGTAAAACGCTCGATGCGGTATTGCAGTTTGGTGTCGAAGTCACCAGCGTCGGCCTCGGTATTACGCCGCGGGACTTGAATTTCAAATTGCGCATCCGCCGACTGCGCATGCAGCAAACAGGCGATAAGGTCGGCTACGCCTTCGTCATTGCGAACGTGTTCGCGGAGCAATATGGATGAATCAATCCGAGCGCCTTTCTTGCCAGGCAGTGCGGCAACAAACTGATTGGCCCGACTAACAGTCAGAGAATCGCGCATGGTATTTTCAAGTTGTGCGAGCGCGCGGTCTTGTTGACCTGGATCAGAATCTTTCAACGGCTCGATCTCGCCAGCCGCACGGTGAAGGCGGGGCGTATAAAGCGATTCCAGGCCGCCAATTATCCGGGTGTCGTGCAGCAACAAAGCTGGAAACTCGATGCCCATCCCGTCCAGTTCACTGATGCGGCGACCGGCAAAATGACGGTTGAGCGTCTCAAAAAACTCCTGAACGCGGGAGCGGTTTTCGCTGGTTGTTTCCTGGAGGTAGCGGAATCGCGCTTGCGAACGGCGGGTAAATTCTGCGGTGCGCCGGTCAATCGCATCGGCGAGCGGTTCAACGTGTTCCAGTAATTCTGCCAGTTCATTTAGCCGCAACCGAACATGAGCCATTGCGGCTTCGGATGAAAGTGCCGAATTACGCCGCATTACTTCGGTCTGCATTTTGGTAAGCAGGTCGGCATTCATTTCCAACTCGTCAATCGCGCGCCGGGCGTCAGCGAGCTTTGAGGGCAGACGTGCGTGAACCAGTTGCGCGTAACAGGTTCGCCCGATGCGCTCGGCAAACTGGTCAAACAGCACCGCGAGATTCTCTTTAAGTGTTGAAGCGGCAAGTTGCTGCTTTGTGTGGCGTTCAATGGACTTCCGCATCCCGTGCAGTTCGGCGAGGCCTGCTTGCAGGCTGGCCACGCAGCTCTCGACCTGTGCCCAAGGCTGATCCGCCAGAGCATCACGGTTGGCCAACGTGAAACAGACATTCACGAGCTTGTCGGAAAACCTGGCAGCTTCGGGAAAGGCAATCTTCCTCAATGCTTGGAGTAATAAAACACCGTTCGGGTCAAAGAAAATCAGCCGTTGCCAGTCCGTCCGCTCCTCGTCCTGAAGCCAGCCCGCTTTGCGAAGTATCTCCAAAACGATACGGGCTTTATCCCTCGTGGTGGCTGCTTGGGCAACCTGATCATCGTCAACCGCAGAGATTTCTCCATGTTGCTCGACGACTTGCTCGACCAAAGCAAGGGCCTCTTCACGATCGAGTCCTTGATTACGCTGCGCAGCTTCGCGCTCAAGCGCATCGAGCGCCTCTACGTAAAGGTACGCCAACGGCCCTGCCAGCACGCGGAAAAAATCCTGGCGAACTTCACGAAAAAGGTTGGCGGCGATTCCAGACATTTCTTCAAAATCTATCCTGTAAGGTTGGACAAATGCAGCCCAACCTTTCAAGCGTGGTTAAATGGGTCACTGCAAGTTGAATAATGACGGTTTTAGACTTAAAGGACAATCTTGAGATTGCAGATGTGTTTCAATTTTGTCTCTTCAACGGGCCGTACAAGGGAACATATAATACAACAAATCGCAGCACTCGAATTGTTTAGAATTTTGTTTCGGGCTGCCGCGGATTGCAAGCATGCGATGATGACTACACTGGGATGGAAGAACCTCAACGGCGTTTCTTGCGAACCTTTTTCTTTACCCGCCTCAAAAATCTCGGAGATGTTGCCCTTTAAAATCAGATGGAGAGCGGAAATCCCCCTCATAACTTGCCACGGAAAATGCATTAGTATCTGCACGACACACAATGGCAAAGTGGTATTAGCTATGTGCTCAGCAAAGTCAGTCGAAGAACGTTCTGGATTTGTTTGCGCCAGACACTCGTCACCTGCGCCTGCTCCGCATAATCAGGCCACTTTGATACGGCGGCGCGAACTTCCTCGATAATGGTCTCGGCACGGCCACGTTTCATTAGAGCACTTTTGGCGCAGGCCCGAAAATCCGCCAGCGTGAATCCATCACGCTTGCCGTTCATCGTCATCTGGTGCGTTGCAGTCCAGGCACCGGACGGGTTGTAGCTGTAAGTCACGTCAAATGCAGGCGCGAGCGACCAGTGACCAGCCTTATCCATCAGGAACGCGATATTCTTAACATGGTCATCCTGATTTCGGGCAATAATGTTGAACGTCATCCGGCGGAATTGTTCCTCCACCGCTTCCATTGGCAAATTCATTTGACGGATGGTCAGCAGTGCCTGTTCGTATGAATACGCGCCAGCCTGGTTGAAATCAAAATGCGCCAGCGCACAGAGCGATTGCATGTGCAGTTTCTCTCCACCCGCCAGCCGATCAAACCGCTGCGTCATAAAATGGCGTCGCCCATTTTCCTCCAGCAAACGACACTCACTCATGGTCACCCCTGCCGCCTTGGCCATCAGATAATAAGCATATTCAATCGCGCCATAGCCTTTCGGATCTTCAAGTTCTTTGTCCTTATTGCCGGTCACTCCGTCAAATTTCAGTAGCCAATAATCGAATCCTTTTCCGGCTTCGACCTGCCCTGAACGCACTTCGTTTGTCTCACGATTCCAGGCGATGACCGCTTTTGCCCGTGCGCCACCGGCGGACGTTCCTACGCGTAAAATGTCGCTCAACGCATTTTTCCGGCTTTCGCTGGCAAATGTGGCTTTTAAATTCTTGCGATGAGTTAAAACTTCCGACGCCAGTTTGACCAGGGCATCAATTTCAATTTTTTTTGCGCGTTGCGGTTTTGGTCCGATGGCCGGTGCAAATTCCAACGCGCCCATGCCGCGCGTACCAATGTAGCATAACCGTTCGACAGCATTGAAGCTTTCCGGCGTTCGTCCCTGTGTCGCCAGCCACGCATCAATCAGAGCATTGCCGAACCGATCTGGCAGCGAGTCCGCCAGCAGCCCAGGCAGGCCGTGAAATGTCTTCTGCGGTAATTCCGGGAATACATACACCCGGTCACTCAGCGGCATGGTAATCGGCGAAATCTCAATGCCACTTTGCGCAAACGCCGGATCATACTGGAACGCCGCATGGCTGCCGCCATCCTCCAGCGACACCGCACCAATGGTACGCCCCCAAAGTTTGACCTCGGCTATGGTCACAATTTATCCCCCCATTGCCATTTTTTGGCTGGCGACCTGACGGTTTTAACGCCAGAAGCCCGCCGCCGTTGCCGCCCGCGCAACTTCAACTGCTCGACTGGGCTGGGCACTGGTTCTGGAATTAAAGTGTCGAAACGCTCCAGCACATCCAACACACGGCATACACGGATAAAACCCGATAACTGGGTCGCCACCGCTCCTGCCTCCAGACGTTGCACCGTGCGCTTCGAGACACCAGCCTGTTCCGCCAGTTGGGCCTGTGTGAGGTTTCGCTCCAAGCGAACCCGCGTCAGCCTTCCGCCTAATTCGGTCAGAACGGTCTCATCTGTTGCTTGTTTGGTTATTTTCATAACGCGCCAAATATGACGCATAGAGGCCATAAAGTCAATTAAATAGCCACAAGTGACGCTTTGCACACCGCCGTGACCAACGCGGACATTGCTCCGTTTCACGGGCGGCCGGTCGCCCTCCCCCTCTCGACCACGCCCGTTTCTCTCCGCAAAAGTCCGCGCTCATCACGGACGGCAATCCTGAAGCTTAACGCAGTGGCGAAGAGGCATTCCGTCTGTGGGCGGCGGCGGCGTTGCGCTCCGGTTCCGTTCCCGCCGTCTCTCCACCTGCGCTCCACTTTTCCCGCTCGCCGACCACAGACCGAAGCCCCAAAGTTCATGGATCTAGCAATTGCTGGATTGAAAAACTACAGGCCATTCGGCCATCACCAAATCGACTCGATGAGAACCATTCCCATGTTACGGCGGCGACGGTCGCGTGCAAGGATACTACGGGTCGTGGCTTCCGTGCCTTATGAAAAGCTTTTGATAAGGAACGTTATGCCAAGGTGGAAGTTATGAGCAGTTCGCCGGTGAACCGGGTAAATGAATGTGTGTAATCGTGGCGCGAATCGCCTCGTCCATTGTATGGCTCGTCTGCGCCTGTCAAGGTAGTCCGCAGCACTGACAGGCGCTTCGCGCCGGGGTTTCTGTTGGTTGGCGGCTCCACCTTGACAGTGCTCACCGAGCCGGGGACGTGGCGATTAGGCATTCGCGCCGGGGATTTGTGGCCACGCCAAGACGTATTGGGAACTTGACATAACTACAGGTTTTCGAGAAAGCGGAGCAGCGATTCATCGGGTTGGAATGAACTTCTTTTGCCTTTCGGCGGAGATATTTTCTCCAAAGCCTGCCTTTTCATACTCAAACTTGCTTCCATGTAAAGGTGAGTGGTTTTGGGAGTTTCGTGACCAAGAAACAGGGCGATGACTTCCGTGGCGATCCCGGCTTCCAGCAACCCCATTGCCATCGAGTGACGAAAAGTGTGAGGGGAGATGTGGCGGCGCTTGAGCGCCGCCATTTTGGCTGATGCTCGCTGAACGAGTTGCTGGAGTTGGTAGGCGGCGCCAGCGCGAGTCAAACGTTGTCCAAAGCGGTTCGGCAGCAGTGGAGATTCCGGGCTGAAACGATTCTCCCGAATCCAGTGACGCAATCGCGTTTGCGTCTGAGGCCAGAGGGGAAGAGTGCGCTGCTTGCGTCCCTTGCCCAGCACCTGAACTTGCTTGCCACCGGCCCTGATGTCCATCACGCGCAAAGCTAAGATTTCGGAGATTCGCGCGCCTGTATTATATAGGAGCAAAAACAGGAGGTAATCCCGGCGACCAGTCCAGGTGTCAGTTGTCGCACTTAAAATCGCCTCAACTTCCTGTCGGTTGAGAAAACCGCCGATCACTTGCACATATCGTTTGAACGGAATGGCTAGGATTCGCGCCACGCAGACCGGCAGTTCCGGCCCCAGCCAGTCGCTCAGGTAATGCACAAAAGAACGAATGGCCGCCAGCCGTGCATTTCGGGTTCGGATTGAGTTGCCACGTTTCTGTTCCAAGTCGTCCAAAAAGCGAAGGATTGTATCAGACGTAAGAACCTCCAGTGAGAGCGTATAGCCGCAGCGACGGTGGGTCTTGCGGAGATGGTTTACCAGGAGGCGAAACGTGTCGCGGTAGGCCGTGATCGTGGCGTGGCTCACGTTGCGTTGAGCAGACAGGTATTCAGTAAAATACCGTTGCAGCCAGGGTGCTAATTCAGGAGTCGTCATGGTCTGGTGATTCAAAATGACTGAGGGCTTCGGTCAGTAATTGTGGAAAGGCGCTGAAGTACCAATAGGTGTCCCTGATCTGAGTGTGTCCAAGAAAACGGGACAAAATGGCAAGCCGATGGACGGCTCCCCTTTTACTGGCCTGCCAACGTTGTAATACCCGGCACGCAAATGCGTGACGCAGATCATGTACCCGTGGTGGACGCCGGCTGTAGGGAATGCCGGCTCTTAATTGAATGAATGTCCTCCTCACTGTCGTGTAGGTTAAGCCAACACCGCGTTCGGAAAGGAAAAACTGCTCCGCGAGCGGAAAGAGCTTATGCCGGCGGCGCACATAAGCCCGCAAGGGTGGAAGCGCCGTCCGGTGCAGTGGCACCAATCGGCTTTTGCCCCATTTGCTTTGTCGAATGACCACAACCAACTGCTCCAGGTCCACATCGCTTATTTTCAAATTCAATGCTTCTGAGATTCGCAGTCCCGTGCATACCAATAAGCCAAGCAAGGTTTGGAAGGTGTGCGGCCGCAATCTGCCTTTCAGGTGCCTGGCTCGCCGGAGCAGTTGTTGGATTTCCCCTGGGCTGTAAAGGTGCGGAGGATTGCGGCGATATGCC
This sequence comes from Pseudomonadales bacterium, assembly GCA_035500235.1. GTDB lineage: Bacteria > Verrucomicrobiota > Verrucomicrobiia > Limisphaerales > UBA11358 > UBA11358. The sequence goes on from DATJXK010000005.1 coordinate 16,307, forward strand.
GGGCCGAACAGATGGCGTGGCGGGACCTGAGTTTTGGGTTCGCTCAACAGGAGGTGCCTGGCAAAACGGCGGATGTTTTCCAAGCGCGAAGCCCAGTAGCGGCGATCTGCTTGCGGCGGCAAGCTTGCCCAGCGGATGGCCAGTTCGGTGGTCAAGGGGCCACGATGGCCCGATGTATCAGCGTAGCGGGCAAAGTTCAGGAGTTGGATTCCTTCGCTTTGGAGTTCAAACCCCAAAGCTCGCCGATAAGCCAAGTAGGCTTGCGCCCGAGAAAGCATCGTTGGTTTCATTTTCTTATTTTGGGCCAGGGCAAAGCCGCTTGGCGGAGTTCTTCCAGATTGACATGAGCGTAACGCAACGTGGTTTGCAAGGAACTGTGGCCGAGGACGTCTGCGATCAACTTCAGACTGGCACCACGCCGATGGGCGCTGGTGGCCCAGGTGTGCCGGAGGATGTGAGTCCCACGGGCACCAATCCCACATCGCTCAAAGCCACGCCGAATCACGTCGCGCACGGACCGTGTGCTGATCGGGCGACCTTTGTAAGGCTGGTGATGCACGAAAAGTGCACGGCTTTCGGTCCGAGGGCGCGCTTGTTTGAGGTAAACCGCAAGCGCCCGGACCAGTTGGTTGGGCATGGGCAAAAGCCGCTCCCGTCGCTGCTTGGTGCGGCTTAACCGCAGTGTCCTCGCCTGCCAATTGATGTCATCCAGGGTCAAACCGGTCACTTCATGTGATCGCAACGCCAGTTTGGATAGGCAGAGGGCGATGGCATAGTCCCGTCTGCCAACGGCGGTGGTTCGTGGAAAACCGCTTAAAAATCTCTGCCAATCTTCAATCTTCAGCGTTTTTGGCGGCTGAGTTGACGGCGGAGTGGGGACACGCGGCAAGGCACCGGAAAGTCCAGTTCGAACGCGCCCGGAAAACTCCAGGAAGCGGCAGAAGCTGCGTAAACTGACGATGAACACATGAAGGGACCCCGGCGACAAATTCGGTGCCCTGGCTTTCACAAACTCTGCCAGATCTTTGGCGTTTAATTTCGGCAGATGAATCTGCCTTGTGCCATATCGCCATTTCAACAAATGACGACAACAGTATCGGCGAAGGCGCCGCGTCGAAGCGGAAAAGCCACAAACCTGGTCCATGTGCCGGTCATATTCGGAAATCAACCGCTCGACAGTCGGACCGGATTGAGACCGGGGAGTTATGTAAAGATGGCTGGCCGCGATTCGGCGAACGGGAATAGTCCCGGAGGATTTTTTGACCGCGTCGCTCGGCAAATGCCGCTGAGTTTGCATAGCGCCGCTACCTTTCCTTTTAGCCCGCTCCCAATCCAGTCGCAATATTTATTTCCTAAATCTATGCAAGGACTTTTTTTGATTTTTTGCTGTCCTACGTTTTCATGTTTTCACATTGATTTTATTGAAGCTTTTTCGTGTTCGGCCAAATTTTTTATAGCCAAACCTTTTGCTGTTATATGACCTAAAATGACCTAAAAACTCAATATAGTATCAAATGCGGTATCAGATTTAGCATGTAAAATTTGATGAAAAACAAGGGGGATTTGTGGCCCTCCCTACGTGGAGTCGAATCGTTTTACCGTGAGCCGCTCATCTCCAGTTTTCATTACCCTTTGTGTTATAGGCGCGCGGCCTGCATCATCACGTTGGCAAGTTGGTTTGGAGTCCATTGGTTACCATCGAATTGATGGTAAATACGACCTTTAGCGTCGAGCACAACCGTCCGCAGATTGTGTGAAATGGCGGAACTTTGATGGATAACCATCAAATCCAACGCCGGAGCCAGTATCGCTAGTGTCTTTTTGGACGCCGAAGCAAAAAGCCAATGGCTAGAGTTTCCGTGACGGTAGAAACCCCCGTAGGTTGCCAAAACCTGCGAAGTGTCGTTATCTGGATCGAAGGATATGGAAAGAAATTCCCAATTGGTCGGTGCGTCAGGCATGGACAAAAGCAAGTCGCGTGCGTCAGCAAAATTTCGATTCATTAATGGACAATAATTAGGCAACGGGCAACGGGTATAGAAGAACGTGAACGCCAGTGCTGCTCCGCGAAAATCCGAGAAATGAATTTTCCGACCATCTTCAGCCGTCAAAGCGCCATCAGGTAACAAATCTCCGGTGTCAAGCTCGGTCACGTCATGCGACATATTCATCTGCATCGGTGTGCTGTTGGTCATTTCGCTATTGGAATGGCCAAGGCGGTGAACGCCTTCAATCCAATCAGTGTTTGTAGATACGACCAGTTTAAAGCGGATGATGTCTCCTGGCGAAATGCCTTTGAGTTCATTCGTGTCTAAAACCGGATAATCCATTGTCATTTTATCCATGTAGCCCGGAATTTTATCAGTATCAATTGTTGCCGTACGCCGGTCAGATGTGATTTTTTCTACAACACCCTTTGTAGGGTAGAACTTCAAGGCGGAATCATCGCTATTAGTATTTTGCATCGAGCCGTTGTTTTGTCCCATTCCGCCCGTTTTCATGCCTGGCATATTTCCCATGTCGCCGGCGCGAACAAGCGAAGCCATAGCCAAAATGGCCGTCCCAGCAGTTATCAGCACTATTTTTTTCATTGTCCTATTCCTTTCAATTGCCGCGAAGTAATGAAAACCAAAAGAGTTTTAATTGCCTCGTCGGCGGTTTTGTTTTCTTTTTGTCGTCCACCCATTTTTAAGAGGAGGGTGAAGCTGTTTTGATTAAAATGATTGACCATTATTCCAGTCCTTTAAAATTCCATGCTACATCCTAAGCCATTTGGCCGCAGGCGGACTAAATTGAACCAGTATTCTCTCCAATAGAAATACCAACAGGACCGTGGCACCAAAGAGCGGCAGATAAATCACCAGCGTCACAATCGCAATAGCCAGCAGAATCGGCTTTCCACTTCTTTCACCTTCTGGCGGGGCTCCCAACGCCCCCCCCTGCCGTCGTCGCCACCACATCCACGTGCCGGTGATGCTCAATGTCATCAGCCCCAATGCCGTGAGCAATCCCAAGACTTGGTTCGGCCAGCCGAATAGTTGGCCCTCGTGCGCGGCGATGCACGTTTGAACAATGCGGTCAAGCAAAGGGCGACTTTGAAAATTTTGGCGTTGCGAGATTTCACCAGAATTTCCATCCACTAACAATGTCACCTGTCGGGGCCGATTATCTGTCAACGATTTTACGCTCCATGTGGCTCCTCTTTCACTCGGCGGAGAAATCACCACGGGAAAATCCAAAGGCATGTCTTTTACGGTGGCGAAGATTCGATCAAAAGCGGCCAAATCTATGGCCTGACCATCGTGGTGATGATGTATATGGCTTCCACCATGCGCAGGGCGGTCTCTCATTGACATTCCCATTCCCATTGAGTCGCCATCAACCGGCTTTTTTTGGGGGGAACTGTCGCTGCCGATACTCCAATCCTGCTGCGATACGATGCCCGCCCATTGGCGAACAGCCTTAAAATAGTGGCCCCAAAAGTTTGCCCAGGGCAATCCCGTCAGCAACATGAACAGGATGCACAACGAAGCCCATACGCCGACGACTGCATGCAAATCACGCAGGCCGGTCGTCCATCCCTTATTGAATCGCGGATAGAGGATGCCGCCGATGCCACTGGCCTGCCGGGGCCACCATAAATACAATCCTGTAAGAATTAGAATGATTGTCCACGAGGCGGCAATCTCAACCAGATTTGAACCCCGATTGCCCATCCATAATTCGCCGTGCAGGCGAAACACGGTTCGCATCAAACGGTCTTTGTCCGGCACAGAATGCAATACGCCAAGCGTCCACGGGTCAACGTAAACACGTATTACTTGGTCGTTTTGTTGCACCAACACCTGCGCCGAAGCACGTTGGTGGCGAGGCAATTGATAACCAGCGGCAGTTGAACCGGGAAAGGCATCCAACGCCGCCTGCACTTGCTGCGAGATCGGTTTAGGTTGTCCGGCGTGAGTAAGCTGGTCATATGGTCTATCGAGCCATGCCTCAATCTGTGGTTTGAACAGATACACGCTGCCGCTCATGCAAAGGATGAGAATGAACGGCAGCGTGAACAGCCCGGCGTAAAAATGCCAGCGCCAGACCATGCGATAATTCAGCATGGCCTTTGGTATGGTTGAGGAACAAATCTGGATTGGAGTTGAGCTTGAGTTCATTGAGGCGCCCATAGTTGGTCTTTATAATTAGGGTCGGCCGGGTTGGTGATGCCGTTGCCCCACCATTGGCCCAAAACGGCAGGATAAAACGGCGGCTGCATCTTTGTGACCTCAGAATGGCCGTCAATGTAACCGACGTTGAGTCGCAAACCTCCGCCGTGACGAGGATTGGGCCGTCCTATGCCGGAGAAACTCACTGCGGCAGGATCATACAGATGCGTTGCAAGTGTAGGAACCAATTGACTGGAACCGCTCGCCACCTCACCCATGCCGGCGTCGCCAACGTCCACTTTTTCCGAAGGCCGGACAATCGAATTCATCTTTACTGCATTCATCAGCACGTTGAGACCGTAACCGGCAGAAGCCAATGGGAACGTGTTGGCAGGGCAATTCCAGACCTCATTGTTCGTCACATCGGAATTGTTGGCTCCCTGGAGGAGATAGGGATACAACAACATTTTGCGGTCGGTGCCCGCGACATAACCGATATGTTTGCCATAATCGTCGCCATACATCAAGGCGGCCATCTCAATCTGCCTGGTATTGCTCAGGCATTGGATGCTCTTGGCCCTTTCCTTGGCTTTAGCTAAAACCGGCAGCAGGATTGCAGCGAGAATGGCGATGATGGCTATAACCACCAATAGTTCTATCAACGTAAAAGCCCCGGCCATCTGAAACCACACCAATGGAATGACATTCTTTTTGCTATCAAATAATTCTACATCTTTTGGAACAATAAAATTTTTATTCTTCATTTTTCAAATCAAGTCACGAGATGCCACGAGAATGGAAATCTCAGAGGTTAAACCAACAAGAAAACATGGCAGGATGGCTAAAAGCCATTTTGCCAAACGTATTTGAATTAAACGAAGAACCCGCGCGGCGGAGGCACTGGCGGTTTCTGGAGAAGTGATTCGGCGAACAAATTTTGAGAAGCAATCTCAACTCGCGTGGGTGCAATGAAAACAATGTTTCTCTCGACTAAAGAAAAATCCAATTTCTGCTTTTCAATCGTGATTTGGTTTTTTTGCTCCGATTTTTTCGCAGCAGCAATGGCCTTGCACAACGGACAAGGATGGTTGCCGTCAAAAGTCCGAGCCACTGCTTGGTGGAAGGAATTGGATTGAAGATTACTGGCGAGCATCGTTGTCCAGGCAACAGTTTGTAGCAAGGCCCAATGCGCACTGAGCGTTGCCACGAGCGCAAAAACAACCAAAACTTTGCCGAGCCTCACAAACACAAAATTAGGTTAGGCAAATGCTTATACCAGTCAAGCGAAATCGAGGATGACTTACCAACTGAAGCAACCGCAGAAACTGAATTATCGCCAGCCTACTGTTCAAGCTCTTTAAACAGGGTCGATCTTCTCACATTCAACTTGAATTGCAATTTGAGCAAAGACCTTCCATCTGTAAAAAGTGGCCTTCCAGCTTTGCTTTCAAATGGCGCTCGACGTATTTGGAGACTTCTTCCATCAGGCACAAATTGACCTCCTCTACTTTGCCGCACTTGCGACAAATAAAATGATGATGATGGCCAGCATCGATATCGCGACAAATATAATAGCGACGCTTTTGATCTTCACTTGCAGCAATCACGAGTATGCCACAGCTTGCAAGGTTATCCAGTACTCGATAGACAGTCGGCAAACCGATACCTTTAAATCGCTTTTGTAATTGGGTCTGCACTTCTATTGGATCGAGCAAACATCCACGCTTAAGAAAAAGCTCTATAACAGCGCGAACTTTTGGTGTGACTCGATGACCACGTCCCTTGAGGCGCGCAATGTAAACGTCAGAAGGCGGCGAATTATTAATGGTTTTCAAAATTCATGCGTCTGCTGACCGGCAGAAACACCGAAGGTGTCCTTCACCCACCGGCCAGAGACGCATCGCTAAAATGCCATTAATTTGCAAATTTACAATATCGGAATCCATGCTTCATGGATGCCATTCCAATTTTTGGACAGTCTGCCTGCCTGATTTGTTAATGAAAAAAATTCTCATTTAGATATTGCAAAGCGTTTGCATTTAGAGAAAATTGTCTCCGCGCATCGGCAAACCGGCAGAAACACCGCGGGGTGTCCTTCATCCACCGGTTTGGGCGGCGCATAAAACTGAAATGAACAACAAAATAATAAAATGAAAATACAACAATGCAGACAACACCCTGGTAGCCGCGCCAGACAGCGCGGCTTAACCCTCATCGAACTCGTCGTCGTCCTCGCCATTTTAGTGGCTTTGGCCGGCCTCATCATCAACAACTTCCCGGGAATAATCTCGCGCGCCCACACATCCACTTGCGCGACCACCGTGGGGGATGTGAACAAGTTTGAGAGTCTTGCTGGCACTACCGGCCTTGGCTATCCGTCCGGTTACGATTCGTTGCTGAACGATGGCAACGGGCCAGCCGGGCTGTTTTCCTTGCTTCCCGGTCATACGGAGCCTGCGTATGAAGCGGCGGGAGGGGTTGGCGGCGCATTAACAGCCGGCACGGTGGATGCAAACGAATCCACCGCTCTGGCGGCGATTGGCATTACCAATTCGTATAACCTCAATCCAACCGCAGCGGATGCCACTTGGAGCGTCACGGATTATGGCAGCCAAAATGTGTTTGGCATCGCACAGGCAAATGTAGCGCTGGTTAATAATAGCTACATAATCTCTGGTGGGCTTAATGGTGGTCCGCTCTGGCCGAATGAGCAGAATGTCATTACCAATGATATTAACGCCGGTGGCACCACCAAGTATGTCATCTTTGGCGTTGGGCCGGGTACCCAAGAGATCGGCCCCAGCGGTCTGATTCAAGAGGCTCCGACACACTTCGGGGATAATGAGTATATGGATCCACAAAATAACTATCAACGCTACGGTGTAGTTTTTCGCATAGATGATAATCCTCTGACTGGCACGAATGCAGTTTATGCGGGTGCCGTTGCCCTGCACGATGACAGCCTGGGAACCACCGAAGGCGACACTCATGATTATTATAACCTTCCGGGGGTTAAATAAATGATGAGCGTGCGGTCAATCTGTTGAGGATTGACGCAACAGGGTCCGTCCCGATCTCTGGATCGGGACGGACTATAAATTCAGAAATAAATTTACCAATGTTTTCTCTTCGTCCCAATGTAAATCAAACTCAATGTCAGCGGGGTCTAACCTTGTTGGAAACAGTCGTGGTTATGGCCATTCTGGTGGCGCTGGCCGCGATGATTATTCCAGTGCTTGGGAATATGCGTTTTGGTGGCGCGGGCAAAAACCGTACGGCCCAGCAAATTGCCACGGCTGCAACTCTGGCCGCCGTGCGTGATGCCATACTCGGTTCGTCGGCGCAACCTGGTTTGTGGCAGGATTTGAACCAGCAGCCGAATTATTTTCCGCAATCCATCGCCGATTTATATCGGGCCTCCACCAATTTGCCGCCACAGTTTCAAACGTTCAACCCAGTCATCCGGCTTGGCTGGCGCGGGCCATATTTAAACGCCAGCGACGCGCGTTACACCGTTGATGGAACCAATTTCACAAGCACTTACGGCAACGATGGGGATCCGGCCATTCTTGACGCGTGGGGCAGAACCATTGTCCTGCAAGTGCCGCAAGTTGCCGGGGAAACGTTGGCCAATGAAATTCAAAACGCACGGCTGGTTTCCCCCGGTCCGGACGGAATCATTCAAACGCCGAACAACATACTTACACCGTCCCAAATCGCGCCGGCAGATCGCGGCGATGATGTCGTTTTATTTTTATTCGCGCCCGACCCGCAATGAAATTTGTTCCTTCCAAATTTTCGCGCCACCAGAACGCAATGACCTTGCTCGAACTGGTGGTGGTGATTGCGATTCTGGCTGTCTTAACCACAGTCGCGATGCGTTCGTTGACTGGCGTGGCCGGGCAGAGCCGTTTTGAGGTAACGCAGCAAACATTGGACGGAATTCGCGAAGCTATTTTAGGGGCGGCAAATGACCATCAGCCGGACGGCTCTTTGGTGATCAACGGTTTTATCGCCGACATTGGACGCCCTCCGGTCGCCGAACTGGTCACTAATTTCGATGGAACGCAGTCGTTGACGCTGGACGAACTGTTGGTTCAACCGCCGGGCGCGCTGCCATTTGATGTGCGACCAGCTACGGCGACCAACATGACGGACTCTAGCCAGGCGGATTCCGAAGTTTTGGTTCCGTGCGGATGGCGCGGACCATATTTGCGATTGTCCGCCGGAGCAAATCAAATAATGGATGGCTGGGGCTTCAACTTGGCCAATCCGTATCCGCTGGGGACGAATTTTGTTTGTTTGAGCCGGGCTGATTCAAGTCCGGTGAATCCCGGCGATGAAATCGCCATCGTCAGTTCGCCCGGCGCGGATGGCGTTCAAGGTGGCAGCGGCTATGACACCGACTTGTCAATAACCAATCCGTCTTCTTTTTATTCGGCGAGCCTTGTTGTAACTGTTTCCATGTCCGACACCAACGGCAATTCAATCACTTCTTTGACCAACGGCGATCAGGTGATTGTCCGGGTTTTTGGTCCTGATACCAATAACCTCGGCCGTATTGCTGTCCAGTCGCAAACAAACGCAAACCAGTTTACTTTCCCTTTTGTTGATTCACTCACGCAAGGTCCGCGGGCGGTCAGGGCATATCTGCAAACCGGCGATGGAATCTTTACCAATAGTTCGGTCATTGATTATCTGAATCTTCATCCTGGCTTCAATACCGCTGGACTCAACTTGATTCGTCCTTACTAATGCGTTTTCACATTCCATCCATTTTCCGCGACGAGTCATTTACGCTGTTGGTGGTTCTGCCGCGCTGCCTGATACGCGCAGATTTTGTTGGAAAACCTCCTGGCGTGCAGCGCATCTGGCAAAGTGATGCACCGATGGGTGAAACGCTCGCGGTGCTGGCGGACGCGGCTTTCGCACTCGGCCCGAATCGCCGGACGCGGGTGCATTTACTGGCAGCGAATTTTTGGACGGGCGTTTTGTCCTTATCGTCGGCTAAAGCCGGAACGCTTTCAACAAACGAACTCTCGCAGGCTTTGGGCTTCGAGGCCGAGACACTTTCCAATATCAACCCGTTCGATTCGTTGCTCGCGACCATGCCGCTTGCTGGCGCGCAGGGCAATCAATCATTTTGGGTGACGCAAGCTTCGCGCGCTGAAATCGTGGCAACGGAAGACACGCTCTTGCGGCGCGGCGCACAACTAGCCGCCATAGCGCATCCCGGGGGCCTGCCATGTCCCTTACATCAAGCGCCCGCACCGTGGCAACGAGTTGAGTTATGGGGAGATAATGTAGTTTGTCTGCAACGCCTTGCCGACAGTGTTTTGAGCCTGCAAATTTTCGCGGCAGCGCCTGCGGGACAAAACGATTTACCTGCCGAAGCAGAGGCATGGCTTGGACCAAAACCCGAAAACGTCCCACGCGAAATCCTCGTCGGCCCCGGTTTCACGGTCAAAAGTACAACCCCCGCGACCCACGACCTGAACCGGGAAGCTACGTTGCATACTTGGCTTGCGCGATGGGCGGACGAACTTAATGGTAGATCAATTCAGGTTCCTGCACTGCATCCGCCGCCGCGCCCGCTGCCAACTGAAAAACGACTGGCCTTGGCGGCAATTTGGATAATCGCGGCGATTGGACTTTGCGCCAGCCATTGGTTTTGGCTTCAGCATCACGAGGCCACATTGCAAAAAGAACTTGTTTCCGCGCAAGCACCCGCCAACAAATTAGCTGACCTGAAATCTCAGGCTGATGCCGCCGAAAAAAAAC
>DATJXK010000006.1:0-3602 GCA_035500235.1 Pseudomonadales bacterium
TTGCGGGTTCGATTTTTTTTCATGGAGATGGCCCGGCTGTCTACAAGTTTGGCGCTTCAGATGACACGTTCCAGCACTTGCGCGGAAACAATCTCGCCATGTGGGAGGCCATCCGGTGGATCCTCCGGCGCGGCGCCCGGAAACTGGACATGGGCCGCACGTCCCTCGCCAATGAAGGATTACGCCGGTTCAAGCTGGGCTGGAATGCGCAGGAAAAAAAATTGGCCTATTTTCGGTTTTCTTTGCGGCATGAACAATTTGTTTCGGCAGGGGACGACACGCACGGCCGGCATAATCACGTCTTTCGCGCATTGCCGTTCTTCGCCTCCCGCCTGATCGGCAACGTTTTATATCGGCATTGGGCCTAACACAAAAAGGAAGTTAAATGAAAACAACCAACTACAACCAAACGAGTGAATCGCCGGCCATGGCGCCCAGTGATATTTACTTTATTCTCTTCCGCCATAAATGGAAAATCCTCCTGCTTTCGCTCGCGGGCATCGCGGCGGCCGGGGCGTACTGGTGGTATTGTCCTCCGCCGTTCCAGTCTGAAGCCAAGTTATTCGTCCGCTACGTCCTCGACAGCCGTTCGGTAAATACTGACCCAAAAAATGCCCAGATGACTTCACCGGATGCGATGGGACAGAGCGTAATCAATTCGGAAATGGAAATCCTGACGAGCTACGACCTGGCCCAGCAGGCCGCCCAGAACATCGGGCCAGCCAAAATCCTGGCCAAATACGGCGGTGGAAGCGATCCCACGCGGGCTGCTGAAATTGTGAGAAAGAACCTGGTGGTGGAAACGCCCAAACAGGATAGCGTCATTCATCTTGCTTTCATGAGCGCGGACCCGACGATTGTCCAGCCGGTGCTGTCTGAAATCACGAGAGACTATTTGGACAAGCATTTGCAGGTGCATCAATCAAGCATGTCTGATGATTATTTGTCCCAGGAAACGGCCCAATTGCGTTCGCAAATTGACGAGACCGAAGATGAATTGCGCGCTGCCAAAAGCGCTGCGGGAATTATCTCTATACCTGACGCGGAAAAATCCTACACGGAACAGATTGCCTGGGTGCGTACGCAATTATTCCAGGCGCAGGCGGATCTCGCTGCCCAGCAGGGTGGGATAAAAGCCCAACCGCAGGTGCAAACCAATGCGGCAGCGGCGCCCGTGGTGACGGCAAATCTTCCGCAAGGCCGTGAGGAAGAATATCAACGCGTTTGTGCGCGGCTGGAATTTCTCCAAAATCGTGAAAAGCAGTATTACACCCAATTTGGTTATACGGACGAAAACAGGCTGGTGCAGGAAACGCAACTGGAGATCGCCCAGACCCAGATGCTCAAGCAAAATTTGGAAGCCAGTTATCCCGATTTAGTTGGTACCTATCTTCCTGCACCCATTGAAGGGCAAACCGCAACAGCCGTTCCCGGTGGTTATGCTGCTGTCGCCCAGCCGGCGTCACTGCAGGCCAGAATACCCGTCCTGAAACAGGAGCTGGAAGAATTGAAAGGCGAAGCCTCCAAGGTGGACGATGCGGAATCCAAAATCACTGACCTTCAACGCAAAAAAGAAATGCTGGAAGGCAATTATCAAAATTTTGCCGCCAGCCTTGAACAGTCCAGGATTGATGAAACCCTGGGGCCGGGCCGTGTCTCAAATATCAGCACGGTAGAAGCGCCAACACCTCCTTTCAAAGATATGTCCAAGCAATTTAAAGCAATGGCATTGATGATTGCCGGTGGGATCTGCGCCGGGCTGGCCTGGGCATTTTTTATCGAATTTTATTTAGACACGTCCGTGCGGCGCTCAAAAGAAATCGAATCCCGGCTGAAGCTGCCCCTGTTGATTTCCATCCCGGATATCAGCCGCAACGGTTACAAACGGCTGGTGCAGGCTGCAGAACGGCGGCAATTGCAATTCCAGAATGGGGATGGCGGCGACGCCGATGGAAGCCCGGGAATATTGTCATGGGAAACCAGCAGTTGCTTGAACCCGTTTTATGACGCCTTGCGTGACCGCCTGGTGAACTACTTTGACGCGACGGACTCCACGCTCCAACCGAAACTCGTCAGCGTGACCGGGACAGAAAAAGGCTGCGGCGTAAGTGCCATAGCCGCAGGCGTGGCCACTTCGCTCGCTGAAACCGGCGAACGCGTCCTTCTGGTGGACATGAAATTAGAGCATGGTGTTGCGCAACAATTCTTCCTGGGCCGGCAGTGCTGCGGCCTGGATGAAGCGCTGGCGCTTGAAACGCGCGAGTGCGCATTGGTGCAGCAAAATCTTTATGTCGTCAGCGCTGGTTCGCCGGATGAACGTTTCCAGCGCATTTTGCCACGGTTATTTGTCTCGCTGTTGCCGAGGATTAAAGCGAGCGACTATACCTATATCATTTTTGATATGCCGCCGGTCAGCCAGACGAGCATCACATCGCGGCTTGCCAGCTTCATGGATATGGTCCTCCTGGTGATTCAATCCGAAAAAACCAACCGCGATTCGGCGCAGCAGGCCATTGAGTTGCTGGCCCCGTCCAAGGCGAAAGTTGGCATCGTCCTGAATAAAACGCGCAAGTACATCCCCGAACGGCTGCATCGCGAAACACTTGCTGACTTTTAAAAATTGCAGTCGTCACCGGGCGGCGTTCGTCTTTAGCCCGTTGTTAAAGATCGTCGCCGCCCAATTTTAATTTCCAATACCCCTTCCATGCTTAGCCACCGGATTTATTACCATTTTAAGCCATACTTGCCGTGGCGTTTACGAATGGGGTTGCGACGGGTGATTGCCCGCCGCAAACGCGAAGGGTTTAAAAATGTGTGGCCGATTAATGAAGCCGCCGGGCATGCGCCAAAAAACTGGCGCGGCTGGCCTGACGGAAAAAAATTCGCCCTGGTCCTGACCCACGATGTGGAAAGTCCCAGTGGCCTGACCAAATGCCGCCAGTTGATGGAATTGGAGCAGCGGCTCGGCGTCCGTTCCTCCTTCAATTTTATTCCGGAAGGTGACTACAAGGTTCCGGCGGGACTGCGTGAGGAACTTTTGCAAAACGGGTTTGAAATCGGCGTTCATGATTTGCGCCATGACGGAAAGCTTTATTGGCGCAGGAATGATTTCATTCAAAGCGCCCGCAGCATCAATCGTTACTTGCGGGATTGGAATGCGAGCGGTTTCCGGGCGGCGTTTATGCTGCATGACCGGGAGCGCCTGCATCATTTGAAAATCGAGTATGACGCTTCGACGTTCGATACAGATCCTTTCGAGCCGCAGCCCGACGGCGTGAATACCATTTTTCCGTTTTGGATTTCTGACGGCAATGGCGGCGGTTATGTGGAACTTCCCTACACGCTGCCGCAGGATTCGACGCTTTTCCTGGTGCTGGACGAAAAATCGCCGGAAATATGGAAGAAAAAATTGGACTGGCTCGTTGCCCGCGGCGGCATGGCATTGCTCAACGTTCACCCTGACTACATCGGTTTTAAGGATGGACTGGACGCTTCCGAATATCCTGCGGCGTGGTACGCGGATTTTCTTGAACACATCAAAAAAACTTACAGCGGTGAATTTTGGAATCCGTTGCCCAGGGAAATGGCGCAATGGTTTAAGG
>DATJXK010000007.1:0-9120 GCA_035500235.1 Pseudomonadales bacterium
TATTTCGGCCACCGCCATCGCCCTTTTGCAAAGCGCCACCAATCTGTCCACGCCCAACTGGGTAACGGCCAATGACGCCGTGTCGATGGCCGCCGCCACTGTCAGCAATGCTTTGCCGGCAAGATACTTTCGTCTGATTTACACCAACCCGCCTGCGGGCATGGCACTGGTCCCCGCCGGTTCGTTCACCATGGGGGACACTCTGGACGGTGAGCCTGACGCCATCCCGACCAACATTTATGTGTCGGGATTTTACATGGACGTGGATCTGGTGACCTATGGGTTGTGGACCAATGTGTATGCCTACGCCACGGCCAATGGCTATAGTTTTGTCTATGCTGGTGCGGGCAAGAACAGCGTGACGAATCAACCCGTGCAGACCGTGGATTGGTATGATTGCGTGAAGTGGTGCAATGCGCGGTCGCAACTGGCGGGTTTGACGCCAGTATATTACACGGATGCGGGATTGACCTCGGTGTATAAAACCGGGGAAGTGGCGCCGTATGTGAACTGGGAGGCCAATGGGTATCGGTTGCCGACGGAAGCGGAATGGGAGAGGGCGGCGCGGGGCGGTTTGAGCGGCCGGCGGTTTCCTTGGGGTAACCGCATTGACGAGAATCAGGCCAACTATGACTCACTCACCAATATTAACTACGATTGGGGACCGAACGGCTACAATCCAATTGGGTATGCCAGCGGCTTCCCGTACACGACTCCAGTGGGGTCATTTGATGTGAATGGCTATGGATTATATGACATGGCGGGGAATGTGAATGAGTGGTGTTGGGATTGGTATGGGACGCCTTATGGCCAACCCACTCCGACCAATCCAACCGGCCCGGCAACCGGGACCAGCCGTGTGCTTCGCGGCGGCCATTCCGGAGAACCCGCCTATTACGCGAGGTGTGCCGGTCGCGCCTCAGCCGTCCCGATCGTCTTCGGCAACGAGCTTGGGTTCCGGTGTGTGAGGGGGCTATAGTTTTTTCGATTCGAGAGTCTATTCCAGCGCGATGACCCGGATGGGAATGGTGAGGGCGCTGCGCAAACTCACGGCAGACGCCAACCATTGCGTCCGACGTGCAAAAGTAGATTCCGGTCGCGAAATTCCTGAAGCTGCTGTCGAGGTTTACTGGAGCAAACCGAGTGAACTGAGACTTCGGGAAAACACGAAGAAAATATCTCTGTTTTCTCCGTTGCCTCCTGTTCAAATGCCTTTCGCGATTTCTGGCTTTTGAGCTGATACCGGGAACCACCTTGTCGCGCCGAAATCGATGGCGATCACATCGCCATATGGGTGGTCGGATCACACCAATCGCTGTAGCCTTCGCTGCCGCCGATAGCGCGGGCTTGAATGGTGTACACGGTGCCCGGGACCAGATTATCCAGCACCACGCGGCGCGCCTGGGTGGAAATCACCACCGCCGCCGGCACCGGTCCGCCGTTGGTGGCCCTGACTTCATAAGACCGGGCATTGGCCACCGGCGGCATGCGCACCGCCAGTTTCGTCGTGCCGTAATTTTCCACCGCCACAATCATCGGCCGGGACAATCGGGTCCGCGCCCGGCTCCGGCTGGCATCGGAGAAACCCGACGCGAGCAGCAGCGCCCGGTCGTGGCTGGCAGTAATCTGCACAAAGGCCGCCGTCTTTCGCAAAGCGCTCACCAACGCCTGCCGCGCTGCCTTCTTGGCCACCGTCAGGGAAACACCGCCATCCATCGCGGCGGAGACCGCCGTGCGAAAGTCAGCGTATAATTGGCCCAGCTCCGTGAAGGGAACCGGCGGTTGAGAAAAAGCTGCGTTGCCAGTCATGTTGACAATGACCGTGTTGGCAAAGGTGCCCAGTTCGCTATCCGGCAGCCGGGCAAAGCTCAATGCGACGCGAAAAGTTTGCATATTAGTCGTGCCTTTCATTTTTGCCGACAACCCATCGAAGTGCAGGGTTGCGGTGAGACTCTGAATGGCAAAACATGGTTGCACACGCCGCGCCAACCGGGGAAAAAGTGGAAAGTTTGCCAAACTTTGAAGGACCGCTTCTGATAAAATTAGAACCTGTGCAAAACATTGTGCTAAGGCCGCATGCAAATCGAATCCGGGTCAACGTCGTCCAGATAAGTGTTGTGACAAGTTGATTCAATTCGTTGCCAATTAATTGGATGCCCAATCCGATTGATTCGGGAGTGTTCGGATTGCACCGCCGGAGAATTAACCGGGAAATACTGTGACAAACCGGTATTATACGGAAACTGATTTGTTCTGATTGTCTTCAATTTGGATCAGGCTAAACCATTTTAAAACAGGCGGTACCAGGCGGCGATGTCCGGCGACAACCTGCAAAGGTTCATTTCAATATTGAAATGGTTGCAGACAAGCATATCCCGTCGAGGCACTTGCCGGGAGGGAGCGATTTTCAATATTGATTTGACGCAAAACAATATTGAAACGGGACAAAACAATATTGAATTGCGATTCAGCAGACTGAAATGGGATAAAACGGATTGATTGATAGTCCGGCAGGGTATTTCAGGCTGGATCAACTCTGAATTATTCCCTGGCAAGTTTGTTCCGGACCAGAACAATCCTGATTTGTTGTCCGGCAGTTATGTTCTGCTTTGAATCGGGTTGATTCGTTGGCGCGCAAATTGTTCCGGGTCGTTACCGGCGGCAGACTTCGCGCTTTTGAGGTGACACCAGAAACTTTCCTGTGGTATTTGCAAAATGACTCGCTCCTGCCATTCCCAGGTGTTATAACCATTAAATTGTGAAGACCTTGAAATATCCTTCCGGTTTGTTGGCTTCAGGGGCTGGAATATGGCTTCTGATGTTTCCGGCGCAGGCGGCAATCCCCCTGACCAATCTTGGCTCCTTGGGCGGCGATTATAGCAGCGCTTTGGCCATCAACGACCACGGCGAGATTGTCGGCTTCAGCCGGGCAGCGGACGGGACCCTGCACGCCTTCCTTTATCAAAATGGTTTAATGAGCAAAGTGGATGCTCACCCCGGCGACCAGAACATCGCCGCAGCCATCAACGACGCCGGTCGGATTGTGGGCAATCGGTTGAACAATGCGGTCACGAACGAATTCGGGGTGTCCTATCAAAACCAGGCCGTTTTATTTTATCGCGGTTCGCTGATAACCCTGGAACCCGGTACTAATAATAGCGGAGCCTCGGGAATCAATAATCGGGGGCAAATCGTCGGCGGATATACCACGCCCGGCGGCGCATCGCATGCCTTTCTTTATCAAAAGGGTTTGACCACCGACCTGGGCACCCTGGGCGGTGATATCAGTGGCGCCGCCGGAATCAATCGTCGCGGTGAAATTGTGGGTTCGAGTTACATTACCCCCGGAAGTTTGGCCTACCATCCTTTTCTTTATCGTCATGGCCTGATGCAGGACCTGGGTACCCTCGGCGGCAGTTACGGCGGGGCCAATGCCATCAATGATCTCGGCGAAATCGTTGGCTTCAGCAGTACTGTGTCAAACCTGGAGATACACCCCTTTTTATACCGCCACGGACACATGCAGGATCTGGGCACCCTGGGCGGCACGCAAATCTTCCACGGTGAATACAGCATTGACGATGTTGCTTCCGACATCAACAACTGGGGCCAGGTTGTGGGTCAGGCCAGCACCATCAACCTGGACTCCCACGCTTTTATTTACTGCACCGGCAAAATGACCGATTTGAACGATCTGGTGACGCTCACCACCACCAATGGTCCGGCGGGTTTTCTGAGTCTGGGAACCGCGAATGGCATCAACGACTGGGGACAGATTGTTGGCGCGGGAAGTTATTGGGATGGAACGCAGGTGGTCGTCCGGGCCTTTCTGATGCAGGTGCGTCCGGAGTATAGGCCGGGCCAACCGGATGAATTCTGACCGGGCAACAAATTTGCAGCCGCTGTGTATTGTTTTTTCATTCTCCTGTCACCGCCACCCGTTATGTGTCACGGCTTCTCGGACCAGATGTCAGCAACAGAAGTGGATGCGTTCAAACAGATGCTGGATACCAAATTTCCCCCGAACGCTGCCATTACGCGCAAGCTGGTTTGATTGGAAAACGGTTCCGCAAAGCGGTGACAATGGCCGCGTCCGCTTTGGTGGAGAACATTTCCAGTGGTGAAAAGCCACGCCGCCAGGCGAGCCAGACGGTGATTCCGATTAGAACGGCGGTGATGGCTTCATTCGGCCAGGCATTCAGCGCCCATTGACCCGACCAGGTGAGTTGCAGCCGATTCGAAAATGGCAGGAGATAGGGAATGGGCCATTGATCACCGTCAGGACCGCGTGCGCCAACGAGGTCAGCCAGCAAGTGAAGGTGAAAACTGAGAAATACCAGCAGAGTCGCCTTGATTTTTTGATTCACGAAAATTGCGGCAATCATTGAGAACAACAGGGCGAAGCCGAGGTTATGTCCAAGCACGTGATGGTAGTTGCTCCACCAGTATAAAGGATGGTGGGAGTTTTGGGTCAGCTTCTCCGCGATGAGACCCAGTCCGTCAATGTCGGGCACCACACTGGCCCAGGTCACGAAGGCGCGGTCCCGTTTGGAGAGTGAGGGCACGGCATTGGCCACGGCCCAGCCCATAAAAAAATGCGTGATTGGACTCATTTGTATTCGAGGCGCCCTACGCACCTGCAATTACTATGCCGTCCACGCTTGTTAAACCACGGGGATGCAGATTTGTTTCGTGAGAGAGAATCTGGCCAAATCACGGCAGACGCCAGACGCCGCGGTCAATGTGCAGCAGCAGACCGGCATCGCGAAGAACTTGGAGCTGCTGACGGATTTTATCGCGGACGTGGCGATTATCAGGGTGCAATTGCTCCAAATGTTCGGCCAGCGTGTAGGCGTCGCCGTTGGTAAATTCCTGTTTGCCGAGACTTCTAACGTCGTTGAGCACGTCCAGCGTCCAGCCGCGTTCCCTCACCGAAATGTCCTTGAGCGGTTTGACCTTACAGAATTTCGCGCGCACTACGTCGGGCGGAGTGATGATAACCATCTCGCCCCGCGATTGAGCGGGGTGAGAGCCGGTGCGGGGGGATTTTAGTTTAACCAACTCTCCTCCCATCCTTTCCCCCATCGGAGATGGCGGAGAGGAAGGAGCAATCGTGCGCACCACGGCAATCCGGGCCTCGGCTGGAATACGATGCAAATCAAAATTGCAACCAACCCATCCGACGCGGCGGGCGGTGGCGGCCAGGGGCGGACGTTTGATGATTGCGGACGGCGGAAACGCGAAATGCGGGATGAGCAGCAGATTGCGGACGGTCCACGTGGCTAGATCGTAATGCAGGAAAAAATAACTGGGCGCGCAGTCTTTTTTGATGGCCTCCATCATTGCCGCATAAGCGCCGTCGGTGATGGAATTGCCGATGCGCGATTTCTGGCTTTTGAGTTGATACCAGAAACCACAGGCCGGACAGGAATAATCACTGGCCGGATGTCCCGGCTCCAGCCAGGTCAGTTTGGGTGAGGAACAGTTTGGACAGAACAGATTCTTCTCACCCCAGGATTCCGTGACGACCCGTGCCCGCTGCGACCCGCTCTGGTAAGCTGCCGCCAATGCGCCGGTCATGGAAAGATTCACGCGCCAATTAGATCATCAGGGATTTGCCCCATCAAATTATTTTAGACCGCGAAATTTAATTTTCTTCGAATGTAATCAAAAAGGAACTTACCCCCTCAAAACTGCCCACCTCCGCAACGCAAAGTTTATATTGTTTCGGACTTTTAGACATTGCCGTTACAATGTCCAGCGTGGCAAATGAAGTCGGCGGTAGCAAAAAAGGACTTATTTCAGAACCGTCATGCGTTTTCAATTTCCAAGCATCGCCTGCGCGCATTAGCGATAATTGTTGGGCGATATTTAAACTTTTTGGCTTCGCAATCGCTCGGATAACTGTTCCGCCTTCGTATTGTTTAATCAAAACAATACACCCCCTATAATAGCGTCTTACAAATAATGAATCACTTTGATTTAATCGGATAAGGAGCGCTTGAAGTGAAACACCAGCCCTTTGGGCGAAACTCAAAACTGTTTCTGGCGTGATAGCCTTCAAGCGCAGAAACTCTTTCCGAAACATTGCGGTTGGCAAAAGCAAATGCGAAGCAATCTTGTTGCAATTGCGTTCCAAGTTATCCAAAGCCGCTCGTCCGCCACCGGAAGTAAATGTTTTCGCAAGTTGCGGTCTTTTCTTTGAAATGTCGTAAAAAAAGGTATGAGCTAATTCATGAGCGATAGAAAACCTCCACCGGGGATGCATCATCCTCTCTCTCGATTCGTTGTTAAATCGTTCCTTTAATTCACTGGCTCTGCCCCCGTCAGAATTCAATAGAATTCGGAATCCATCCGGGTGAGTAATTAACGCTGCGTCAACAAGAAGAGGACAAAAATCTACAGAAGTGACTTTCCGAAGTTCTGCAATTGGACGAAGCAGTATAGGAAATTCCTGTTTTGAGATTCTACTTGCGATGGCATCAACCTCCGAAAAAACAGAGCGTAAAAGCGATGCATTCTTACTCGGTGGCATTGCCTAATTCAAGCTAGAATCTTTTCGAGTTCGCTGATTATACGAATGGCCGGAGCGCGATTAAATTCAACTTTTTCGTCAGAAAACAGTGGAATTTTGACTTTTTGGAGACGGTTGATTAGGGGCTCAACACGCTCAGGCGTATCGCCAGCTCGTTTGAGAAAATCAGGACGATAATCCATCAGCTTTTTCCATTCGGCTTTGGCAATATGAGGTTTGTATGAACGAAGAACTTCATCCAATTCTTTTTCCAGAACAACGACTCTGTTCCGTTTGGCCGCTGACTGCCAGAGGTCATCACCAGCATCCCCGAAAATGGAGCTGAAAGCGTGAGGGTTTTCTAGTTTTTTGAAGTATGTGCGTTTTTGTTCAAAACTCGGTTCGACAGCGGTGGCTTCGTCTGCGTCATCAATGAGCGATAGCGAGGCATACGGGTCGCCCATAAGCCTTAATGCTGCTTGTACTTTTTCTGGCCGACTCATCAAGAATTAGTATGGCACAAATAGCACTTCTGGCAAGCTTCGCCGTTTTAGTTGGTTTTAATTCTGAAAATCTCCGTCTCACAGCGGACGATGTGGGTGGTTTCACGTTTCTCGCCGGTAGGCGTTTTGGCCCAGGCTTCCTGCAAACTCACGTCAACAGTCGTGTGAACCACCGCGCCGCGCTCGACTTGGGCGCAACTCAGGAACACGAACTTGCATTCGTGGAAGATGCGCTCGGTTTGAATTTCGGGTACGCCGGCCATGCGGCGTGATCCATTGATCGAATCGGAAAACAGATCAAGATCTATTTGTACATTGGTAGGGTCGGCGCGCTGCGCCGACCGGACGCCGCAGCGCGGCGTCCCTACCATGCAAAATTCCACGCGGACGCGGAAATGGCGGAGCCAGATTTCGATGATTTCCCGGTCCACGCGCTTCGCCGCGATTGAAATGTAGGCCAGATTGGCTTCGACCCCGACGCAGCCGCGTTTGAGCCGGAGGCTGACGACAGCCGTCGTTCCACCGCCCAGAAACGGGTCCAGCACCAGGTCGCCTTCGTTCGTCGAGGCCAACAGGCAGCGTTCTACGAGGGCAGTCGGTTTCTGAGTGGGATGTTTGCCGTGTTCCTTTTCCGCGCTGCCGGGTGCACCCAAAGTCCAGATGGGGTCTAACCGCCAAGACGCGGAGGACGCCAAGGTTTCTGATTCATTTTTTTCTTCTGTTTCAGAACTTTGCGCGCTTGGCGCCTTGGCGGTGAATTCTTCCTTCCTCCTCACGGTTTTCATCTGTTTGCCGGTCACCTTCCGCATTTCCTGGTAGTTGAAGACGTGTTTGCTTTTCACGTTCTTGGCGGCCCAGAGGACGGTTTCCGTCGAGTGGGTGAAATAACGGCAGCTCAGGTTCGGGGGCGGATTGGGCTTTTCCCAGGCGATGTCGTTCAGAATCTTGAACCCGAGTTGTTGCAGCGCGTAGCCGATGCTGAAAATGACGTGGTGCGTGCCGGTCACCCAGATGGTGCCGTTGGGCTTGAGCACGCGCTGACAGCGCCGCAGCCATTCGGTGTTGAATTCGTGGTTCAGTTCCGGTCCGCGCGAGATGTCCCAATCTCCTTTATCCACCTTCACCATTTTGCCGGCGTGACAGGTAATGCCACCATTCGAGAGAAAGTAAGGCGGGTCGGCAAAGATGGCGTCGAAGCGGCCTTCGGGATATTTGGCGGCGATGGCGTCCAATAACTCCAAACAATTCCCGTGATATAGACGCACGAACGGCGAATCGGAAGTGAAAGTCAACCGCAGAGGCGCAGAGGCGCCGAGTTTTTCTGATTCATTTTCTCTGCGTCTCTGCGTCTCGGCGGTGGATTGGATGCTGCCGTCTTCGCGCAGGGTGAAAGGCGCAGTGGGAATCAGATGCGCGTGAGGGATGTCGTTGGTAGGGACGGCGCGCTGCGCCGTCCGGTCATCGCAGCGCGATGACCCTACCTTTTTTGGCTCTCGACTCTCGTCCCTCGACGCTCGACCTGGCTTGGGTGGCGGGGATTTGTAGAAGGGTTTGCTTTTCCGGCTTCTGACCTCCGACTTCTGGCTTCTGGTCTCTGGCTTTGGCGTTTTGGACTTTTTCGGCACGCCCAGATCAATTGATCAGATCCGCGATCCAGATCAAGCGTTTTAACCACGGATGAACAAAGATGGACACGGATCTTTTGCCGCACAGAGGCACAAATGGCACAAAGCAAATCCAGTAGATCTTTTTTTGCGCGTTTTGCGCTTTTTGGCGGCAATGATGCTTTGTCCGCGGAATCCGCGTCATTCGCGGTTCAGGCGGTTGTCCGGTCACTTGAAGTACTTCTGGTATTTGGACGGCTGGCCGGTTTCCCAGGGATGATATTGATTGCAGAATTCAATCCGCTCCGCCGGCGTGGGATGGGAGCCGTACCAGAATTGGATGATGGGCGATGGCTGGTAAACATAAACACTTTTTTGGACCATTTTGACAAAGGCCGTCGCGGCCGCGTGATTGTTGTGGGTCAGTTCCAACCCGAACCGGTCGGCTTCGTGTTCAATGTGGCGGCTAAAAGCCATGTAGGCCGGCAGGTCCACGAAG
>DATJXK010000008.1:0-9180 GCA_035500235.1 Pseudomonadales bacterium
TTGGCTGACCGGCCAGAATTGCCGGATTTTACCGCGCAACTGGCGGCAGCGGTAGCACCATTCGATTGGCACGTACAATCGCCTATTCGCCAGGCATTGCAAATGTGGAACGACGGCGGTCCATGGCAACTCGACTGGACACTGCTATCACCCTCGACAAACTCAATTACAACGGCGGCCATGGCGCTGCCGCAAATCGAGAATCCGGCCGCAGGTGCGACACGCCAAGTCGCCTGGCCCAGACGCCGATATCAGCCATGAAACTCACCGACCGTGACAAGCAATTAGTTGTTTGGCTACCGACTTTGGCCGTCATTATTGGTTATTCCTGGCTACTGGCGAGCGCGCCTCACAAGCGGATCAAACAGCTCAAACAACAGATTTCACAAGCGATAGAAAAAGCGCCGCGTCCACTAGACCTCGCGGAATATCAAGCTAAAATCGCACAGGCAAATCGCGATCTTGCCGCCAGTGAAGCCGAGACGGCAAAAATGAAAGCCGATCTGGCGGCTTTCGCCGGTGTTTCGACCAATGCCACTCACGCCAATACAGCAGAGCAAATTGCGGCGTTGTTTTCACGGCACCATCTCACGTTGGTAGAACAAATTCCCGTAAGTATCGAGCCCGGCACGCTGTCACCGGCTTTGCAGCGGGTGGTCGATCAATCCAGTAAAACTTTGGGTGCAAACAGCGCGGTGTTTTGGCAGGTGAAGCTTTCCGGAAATTATTTGGATATGGCTGCCGCGCTGAATGATCTCGGCAATTCCGACCTGCGGTCGATTCTCGCCAGTTTGAACATGACGGACGGCGAACAACCGGGAACGAAACTATGGACACTTGTATTATGGATGTAAAGCCACTAGTTCAAAGTCCAATACCGCCTTCGACACGGCTGCATAAATTTTTGGCCGCATGTATTACCGGCAACGCTTCCGATCTGCATTTAGCGACGGACCGTCCGCCCATGCTACGCGTGGATGGCAAATTAATCGTCATCCAGGGAGAATCGTCCCTGCCCAAAGCAGACGTGGATGCATTTGCAGCTGAGTTACTTGACGCGAGCCAGTCCAAAATCCTAGATGCGCGCGGTGACTGCGACGGCGCGATTACTGTGGACGGCGCTCGTTTTCGTTTCAATATTTTCAGACGGGGCGGCAATTTATGCGTAGCCTTACGCCGGTTGGAGGAACGTTTTCGCAATTTGCGCGACCTGGGCCTGCCCGAATCGCTTTACGAACTTTGTGATTTGCCCGATGGATTGGTCATTGTGGCTGGGCCAACGGGCGCGGGCAAGAGCACGACGCTTGCGGCGCTCATTGACCGCATCAATCAAACCCACTCTTGCCACATCATCACGATTGAAGACCCGATTGAATACGTTCATGCGCCGGCGCTGGCGTTGATCAATCAGCGGCAGGTTGGCATGGACTGTCCGGGATTCAATGATGCTCTGGTCGCGTCACTACGGGAAGATCCAGATGTTATTCTCGTTGGCGAAGTCCGTGAGTTGGAAACGATTCGCACGGCCATCACGGCGGCGGAAACTGGCCATCTAGTTTTGACGACGGTTCACGCGGGCGACTGTGTCGGCGTGGTCGAACGATTGGTTTCAGTCTTTCCCGCTGGTGAACAGGAGGGTATCCGCCGGCAAATTTCATTGGTTCTCCGCGCTGTGGTCACGCAGCAGTTGTTGATCTGCGACGGCACATTGGCCAATTCCACGATGGCTCATGCCAATCGCCGTTCCCGCGTGGTGGCCAGCGAAATTCTCATGGTAAACAGCGCGGTTGCCAATCTCATTGCCATTGGAAAGAGTTCACAAATTTATTCTTCCATTGAAATCGGTGCCGGGCAAGGAATGCAAACGTTGGAACAGGATTTGGCACGACTGCATGTGAGCGGACATATTTCTGAAACTACGGCGCTGGCGTTTGCCAAAAACCAGCGTACTTTGCGCGATCGCGTTAATCGCCTGCGCGCCCAACCTTCCGCTCGCGCTAATTCATCAGCTATCGCATGAGCGATTCATCAGCCATTAAAACTACTGCAAGCGAGGAAAATCTTGTGCTGGACGAAGTGCGCATCGACCCGGTCGTGGCCTTGCGCGTGCCGGCGGCCCTGGCGATGCGCCGTGAATTGTTGCCATTCGTTTTGTGGCAAGGGAAAATTCACGTGGCTTGCGCAAATCCGGATGACGCAACAGGGCTGGCAAGCGTGCAACGCCACTTCATCGAACCGCTTTGCGCCGTTCGCGCCGAACCCGTTTCACTACGGCGCGCCTTGCAGCGAATTTACAGCGGATTGAAACCCGGCGCGGCCAGTTTGATTTCGCAGACGCGGTTAGGTGGGTTGACCAGTTTGGCTAAACGACCGGCGACTACGGCCCCCAATTCCGGGGGGGAAGAATTGCAGGCGGCGGCGTTGAGTGAGGAATTGCTTTATGCAGCAATTTTGCGGCAGGCATCGGACATCCATTTGGATCCGGATTCGGAAGGTTTGCGCGTGCGTTTCCGGGTGGACGGCCTGCTCGAAGACGTCCAGCGTTTGCCGTCCAGCATTTTTCAATTGCTGACGAACCGTTTCAAGGTGCTCGCGCAAATGGATATTTCTGAAAAACGAGCGCCCCAAGACGGCGGCTTTCGCCATGAGTACGGGATCAACGGTAGTGGAGTGGATATTCGCGCCGCGACGCTGCCGACTAAATGGGGCGAGCGCATGACGCTGCGGTTGCTGGGATTGCAAACCGGCGAATTGACGCTCGAACGCCTTGGCATGGCGACGGAACATTTGGCTCGTTTCGAGGCGGCCCTGTCGCAGCCGCACGGGATGATTTTGCTCACCGGCCCGACAGGTTCGGGTAAATCCACGACGCTCTACGCCGGTTTGCGTCGGCTGATTGAACGTGAGTCACTCAATGTTATCACCATTGAGGACCCAATTGAATATGAAATCGCCGGCGTTGCGCAGGTAGCCGTGGATTCGGCGGACAAAACTTCGTTTGACAAAGCCTTGCGTAGCCTGCTGCGACATGATCCCGATGTCGTAATGATCGGCGAAATTCGCGACAGCGAAACCGCTGGCATCGCCGTGAAATCATCGCTCACCGGCCATTTGGTTTTTAGCACGCTGCACACCAATTCTGCCGCCGGCGCGGTAGTGCGCCTAGCCGACATGGGGGTGGAACGGTATTTGATTGCGTCCACGTTGCGGCTCGCTATTGCGCAGCGGCTCGTGCGCCGTCTATGCAAACGCTGCCGAGTGCCGCGCCAATTGACAGAGATGGAAGCCCGCACATTGGGACGAATGGAATCCGCCGGGCAGCGCGTTTTTGATTCCCCCGGTTGTCTTTATTGCGGTGGCCGGGGCCTGATTGGGCGGCTGGCGCTGTTTGAATTTTTACCGCTGGACGAATCGTGGAGCGAGTTGGTCGCCGACGGCGTGAACGAAACCGAGCTGACTGCCGAAATGAAACGTCGTCGGTTGCCGACGCTTGTGGATGACGCACTCGCTAAACTGGCCGGTGGGGAAACCTCATTTTCTGAAGTCCGTAACGCCGTCGCGATCTGGTGATGTCTATGCCCATATTCACTTACAACGCCCGCGACCGCGCCGGAAGGCCACAAACCGGCAATCAGGAGGCGTCTTCAGCGGCGAGCCTTGCGGAATCTCTGCGGGCACGGGGCTGGCTCGTCATCGCAGTGGAAGTGGCGGCGGAAAAAAACTCCGAATTGGCGGCAATCCTCGATCCGCGTCTGCTGTTGCCAATCCGTTCACTGGACATCGAACTGGCGCTGCAACAGGTGGCCGTGATGCTGCGCAGTGGATTGACGTTGTTGAACGCCCTGAAGACCGCCGCCGACAATGCGGACCGCCTCCGCTTGCGCCGCATTTTGCTCCGCGTCGCCGAACAAATCCAGGAAGGCAGGTCTTTCACTGACTCGCTGGCCGAACATAAAGTATTTAGCCGCCTAGTCATTCAACTGACGCGTGTAGGCGAGGCCACCGGCCATCTTGACTCCGTACTGATGCGTGCCGCTGAGGCGCTGGAACGGCGGCGTCTCCTTATTTTGCAGGTGCTTACAGCCGTCAGTTACCCTCTGGTGACTCTGTGTGCGGCCATCGGTGTGGCAACCTTTATGGTGGTCAGCGTCATACCCAAGCTCACGGTTTTCCTCAAGGCGATGGGCCGCAAATTGCCCCCTTCGACGCAATCGCTGGTGGATATTTCGCAATGGATTCAAACCCATGGAATTTATGCCGGTTCAATCATTATCAGCACGATAGTCGGTCTCATTATAATTTATTTGACTCGGCCGGGACGGTTGCTTTGCGACCGGTTGATGTTACGGCTGCCGCTGCTCGGTAAGGTGATGCGCGTTGCCGGTACCGCGCTGTTTGCGAGGGCCTTTGGAATTTTAATCGCCAGCGGCGTCACCGTCCTGGAAGGATTGCAGACCGTGGAAGGCTTGGGCCGCAACCGGCATCTCAACAAAATCGTCGCTCACGCGCGGCAGAATGTTTTCAACGGCGGCAGTCTGGCCGCGCCGCTGTCGCAACGGCGCGGATTCATGCCGATGCTCGCGCACATGGTGGCCGTCGGGGAAGCCTCCGGCACGTTGGAAAATGTGTTGGACGAAGTGGCGCGATTCCACGAGGCCCAACTAGCCGCGCTCATCCGCCAGTTGGCCGCCCTCGTTGAACCGGTCATCATCGTGCTGGTCGGCGGCATTGTTGGCTATGTTTATATCTCCTTCTTTTTAGCGATGTACGCTGTCGCAGGACCTAAATGAAGACGTATGACCTTATGATGAATTCCCAACCAAAATTCTTCTGGACGCTGGCCGTCATGGCTTTAGTGTCAGCATCCACCGCATCTGCGCAAGACCATTACGGGCGCTCCAATATCCATGTTGGCCAGCCACCGGAATTGCGTGACCCAACGATTCCCACTGATTCGCTGGCCGGTGCCCTCGATTCGATTCACAATCCCGGACACATGCCGCGAGTAGTCCGCGTGGAACTGGCCGATAAGTCAGACACGAACGCCCCGGCCCAGCGGATTGTGAAACTGGCCGAATTCAGCAATGCGACGTTTGCCGATGCGGCGCGCGCGTTGTCCGAAGCCACTGGCCTCAACATCGCCCCCAGCGCCGCCGCCGCTTTGACCCGGGTGCAGATTTATCTCACGGATCTGCCCGCGCAGGATGTGCTGGAAAATTTATGCACGGCGAACGGCCTGTGGTTTCGCCACGATGCGCGCACCGGCGTGCTGCGCGTTTTCACCGTGCCGGAATTCCGGCAGGACCTCTCCAGTTTTCAGGAGGAGCAAACCGAAGTCTTCACGCTGCTTTATCCCAATGCCTATGACATCGCCTACGCGCTGCAAAACCTCTATGGCGACCGGATGGTAGTGGATTTCCGTGATGACGACAATGAACTGATGGACAACTTGCAGCAGCGATTCGACCGGTTCGATATTGTCAACGAACGCAGTCAGGGCTTTGGCTTCAACAATAATAACAGCTCTGGCGAAACTGGTAGTGGAGGATATGGCCAGGGAAGCTATGGCGGGCAAACCTATGGCCCCGTTTCACCACCGACAAAAAACCCTGCAGCACCGCTGAACGCGGATCAAATCCAAACGCTGCAATCCGATGCCGAGTCCGGCAATGTGAACGGCCAAGCGCCATCCGATGCGACGGCAAAAATTATGGACAAGCGCGTGAACATATACGTTTCCGTGGTGCGCCGCCAAAATCGAATCGTCGTGCGCACGGCCGACCAGCAGACGTTGGATGAAATCAGCCAGACCATCGCCAAACTCGATGTTCCCACGTCGCAAGTCCTGCTTGATATGAAAGTGCTGTCTATCCAGCTTGGCGATAGCTTTAATTCCTCATTTGATTATGTGTTTTCCAGTGGGGAGTTCAGCGGCTCGTTGAGCGACGGCACCATTGCTCATCCATCTGGCCCCGGCCAGGTTCCGGGTGGAACGGGCTTACAGCCCAACAATCTTATTTTCCAATACCTCGGCAACAATTTCGCCGCGCGTTTGCAATTACTGGAAAACCAAAATCGGGTCACCGAACTGGCGACGCCCATGCTCCTGACCGCAAACAACGAGGTCAGCCAGGTTTTTGTCGGCGAGCAGGTTCCCATCAATACTAGTTTCAGCGGCGGCCAGACGGTGGCTACGGTTAGCGGCGCAGTGACCACACCTGCCACCACCAGCATCCAATTCGCTCCCATCGGAACCACCCTTTTGGTGACACCCAGCATCAATGCCGACCGCACCGTCACCTTGCGCTTGGTGCAGCAAAATTCCCTGGTCAATTATCAGGGAGCGACTGTGCTCATCCCCACGGGGACCGGCTTCGAAAATCAGGCGGTGGACGTAGTGGCGCAACGTTCCGTAAGCGGAACGTTCGTTGCCAAAGACGGGATTCCCGTTATGGTCGGCGGTTTAATCAGCGAAGACGTTCATGCCAACAACAGTGGCGTTCCTTATCTGAGTAAAATTCCATTGCTCGGCCAGTTGTTCCGTCGCGACGACAAGGGACGCAGTCGGAGCGAACTGGTGGTGATCATCAAGCCCTACATTATAAATACGCCCGCCGAAGCGGAGGGCATCAGCCGCGAACTGTTGAAAAATAACAGCATCCATCCCAACGCCGCCAGCATGAGCGGCACGTTGAATACTTATAGCACAAACCAAGTGCCTACCACTTCGGATTCATATCCATTAGCTTCGCCGAAATAACAACTGTCAACATATGATAAAAATTATGCCTACTATCCTCTCCATTCAAAATCTCCGCGTCGAGTATCCCGTCCGGGACAAAAATCAGGCGGTCAAGGTGGCGGTCAAAAGTCTGACGCTCTCGGTCAGTGCCGGTGAAGTGTTCGGGTTTCTCGGCCCCAATGGTGCCGGCAAAACAACCACAATGAATGTCATGCTGGGTTTCATCAACGCCACCAGCGGTGACATCATTCTTTTTGGAACCAGTGTGCGCCAGCCCATTGCCCGGCAGCGTATCGGTTACCTGCCGGAAATGACGTATTATTACAAATTCCTGACGGCGGAGGAATTATTGCGATTCTACGCCCGTCTCTTTCAGATTCCCAAGGGCGAAACAGAACGTCGTATTGATGCCGCCTTAAAACTGGTTGAGCTGGATCACGCCCGCAATCGGCTCATCAAGACTTATTCCAAAGGAATGCAACAACGCGTAGGCATCGCGCAAGCCCTGATAAATAATCCCGACCTGCTCATCCTGGACGAGCCGACCAGCGGTCTCGACCCCCTTGGTCGAATGAAAGTCCGTCAAATCATCCAACGTCTCAAAGATGAGGGCAAAACGGTCTTTTTTGCATCGCATGAGTTGGGCGAAGTCGAAACGGTTTGCGACCGTGTCGCCATCCTGCACGAAGGCGAGCTTCGCGCGGAAGGACGAGTAAAAGATTTGGTTTCTCAACATCAATGCAATCTGGAGCAGGTCTTTCTGCGAGTCATCGGTTTTCAAAATTAACTTAAAACTTTTATGAATAAAATATTTGCCGTTTCGGGGGTCGTCATCAAGGAATTGTATCGCCGCAAGGACTTTTACGTCCTGTTCATTCTAACCATTATCATTTGTTTGATTATGGGTTCCATCAACATCTTTAACGACAAATCGATCATCCGTTATCTGAAAGAACTTTGCTTGCTCATGATATGGGTTTCCTCGCTTATCATCGCCATCACCACCACTGCCCGGCAGATTCCGGCCGAAAGAGAACACCGAACGCTGCTGCCTCTTCTGGCCAAGCCATTGTCACGCACAGAATTGCTCCTTGGCAAATTCCTGGGCTGCTGGATTGCTTGTGGTTTGGCGTTGCTATGCTTTTACGCGTTCTTCGGAGCGCTGGCAGCCAGCCGTGAACATCATTGGCCGCTTTTGAATTATTTTCAGGCTGCCTTTCTCCATTGGATTGCCCTTGGGGTCGTCATCGCCCTGTCATTGCTCGGATCGCTGGTCTTTGCTGCGCCTTCGTCAAACTCTACGATTTGTTTCGCCATCGTTGCAGCCATTATGTGCCTGGGAAGGTATCTCGACCAGATTGCGCTGTCATTGCACGAACCTGGGCGTTCCATCGTGTACTGTATTTATTTCGCCATTCCTCATTTGGAAATCCCCTTCGAGATGCGAAATTTGATAATTCATGATTGGCCGCTGATTAGCTGGAAGTTTGTCGGTTTGGGTGGCCTCTACCTGTTGGCTTATGTAGCACTTTTTCTTGTCACCGCCTGTTTAGTATTTCGTCGTAGAGCCATCAACTGAATCTTCGTTTATGAATTCAACAAGGATATTTTGGTTATTATTGGCGGCACTATGGATTTTCTGCTTCGGCTTTGGTGCCGATTTAGTAACGCGCTTTCAATCCATCGAGAACGCTCGCCGTCAATCGAACAATTTTTTTACCTTATTGTTGGGCGACAGCAGCCGGATTTTTGCGAATAATTTTTTCATCAAAGCCGACGCCTATTATCACAGCGGATATTATCCGACGATTTTCGACAATAATCAGGCATTCAAAACGCCTCACATGGCTGAGGATACAGGAGCGGTTGCCAGCCACAATTCGGGTGAAGAGACGAGCTTTATGGGGCCGCCCCGTGACTGGCTGGATGCCTTTACCCGGCATTTCATTCCGAACCGGCACACACACTTGGACCAAGGCGGCCCGACAGATGATTTAAGCACGAGTTCAGAAGTGCGTGAGATTTTGCCGTGGCTGAAACTTTCCTCAAAACTTGATCCCGAAGATATTAGAACCTATTTGGTGATGGCCTTTTGGCTGCGAACGGGCCTGAATCAGGTTTCGGAAGCTGAAACTGTGTTGCGCGAAGGATTGCGAAACAATCCCGGCAATCCCCAATTACTCTTTGATTTAGGGCGCATTTATTTTGATAACTATCATGAGCCTGCCCGCGCCCGCTCCATTTGGCAGGCCGCCCTTCGCTCGTGGATGTTGGAGAAACCGGGCGTTCCACTGGCAGAGCGACTTAAGTATAAGGACAACAATGCGAATTTCGACGACCGCTTTGTTTATGAACAAATCGAAACCCATCTCGCCCAACTCGAAGGCAGTCTCGGCGACCGCGCCGCCGCCATTACATATCTGCAACAAGCAGAATTA
>DATJXK010000009.1:0-20367 GCA_035500235.1 Pseudomonadales bacterium
TATCGCCGTACCAAATTTTCCAAAAGGTGCAGGAGAATTATGCTTCATTATTGAGCTATAATGACGAAGGGCGAATCGTTACGGCCGTGGATGATACGACTGTGACCGCCGCAAGCTTTACCATTCGGATGGCGCGGCCAAATCTTTACCAACTTGAATGGAATCAATACGCCAGCGCCACTCCTGCCGCAGAAAACACCGGCGTCCAGGCGGTCTGGTCATCCGGAGCCGGAGATTTTATAGACCTGGGATGGGGAGTCCAAAGGCAATATGACCGGAATATTGCTTTGGATAAAGCGGTGGCTACATCGAGCAGCGCGGCAATCACTGTCCCCCAAATGTTTTTTAATATCCAATGGCAGGTCGAACACGATGATTCGCTGCTGGACGAGAAACGGCTGTCCGACGAGAAGATCGGGAAGGTCGATTGTTACGTAGTCGCTAAAGAAATGGAAAACGGAGAGACGAGGACTTTTTGGATTGGAAAGCAGGACTTTTTAATTCGCCAGATTCGCACTAAGCTCAGCGGTAAAGCCATGCAACAGGCTTGGGAGGAAGCGGCGGAAAGGCCTCGCGCGGTGATCGCTAATTTTCACGATTTCTCCTCCATCGAAACCCATACGAATATCGTCGTGAACGGCATGTTTTCGCGGGGGGATTTCGTCCCAACATTTCCGCTGTATCAAAAATCCAATTAAAGTTTGGCTTTGGGCGTTTTCCAATTTTTAGGCTCCAAAGTCAAGTGGTTGAATAGGTTACTGCCGAGTGTCGTCCGGGAAGGAGAGGTGGATTCTTAAAGAATTTTAATTAGCGATTTACACGCTTTTAATTATGTTTTGGTCTATTCTTTCATCGTTACGAGATGATATATGCGGATTTTGCTTGTAGAAGATGAGAAGAAGGTAGCGGACATCATTGCCCGCGGACTTAAAGCGGAGCGATATGCCGTAGATGTGTCGCACGACGGCCAAAACGGATGGGAGATGGCCAGTGCGTACGATTATGATCTGGCAATCCTCGACTTAATGCTCCCGGGGATGAATGGGACGGAGCTGTTGGAAAAAATCCGACGCAAAAACCCGCAAATTCCCATTTTAATCCTCACGGCGCGAGACAGCATGGCTGACAAAGTTAAAAACTTTGAAACCGGGGCTGATGATTACCTCACGAAACCTTTTGCTTTCGCTGAATTAATTGTCCGCATCAAAGCGTTGTTGCGGCGAGGGCCAGTCAACCGCGCCAGCGTCTTACGCGTCGGTGATTTAGAAATTGATCGGCTTTCCCAAAGTGTCAGGCGCGCGGGTAAAAAAATTGAGCTTACGGCCAAAGAATATTCATTGCTCGAATATTTGGCTTCTCATCCGGGGCGGGTTTTTTCGCGCACTATGATTATCGAGCACGTCTGGGACCAGAGTTTCCAGGGTTTGACCAATATTGTGGATGTCTATGTCCGGCATTTGAGAGCCAAAGTGGATGACGCGTTTCCCGTCAAGCTGCTGCGCACGATGCGTGGTGTCGGCTATTGCTTAACGGACGAGGCGACCACGTGAACACACGGTCGTTAAGTTTCCGGCTTGTGGCCTGGTATGCCGGTTTGCTGGCCTGCATTTTCGTCCTCCTTTGCTCGTTATTATA
Organism: Pseudomonadales bacterium; assembly: GCA_035500235.1. GTDB lineage: Bacteria > Verrucomicrobiota > Verrucomicrobiia > Limisphaerales > UBA11358 > UBA11358. The sequence continues at coordinate 1,636 of DATJXK010000009.1, forward strand.
TCTTGATCTGCGGCATTATCTGCAAACGAATGTATGGCAATCGCAGGAACGGCGCGCGCATCAAATTGCAGATACCCTGCTGGCGCGAATTAAAGAAACAGGCCCGGCTTACGTAGCGAGTCGCGCAAAAGAATGGTATCAGCCTGAGATTAGCGACCGTTTCATCCGCATTACACAAGTAGGCGGGCCGGTCATTTACGCCTCAAGCGCGCCGGTGGATGGGAGTTTCAATTCCACGGAGGTCCCGGCGTTTTCTCAATCGGCAACGCCTGAATCGCTGCAAAAGGTCCAGCTCTCGAATGGCAAAACCCTGATCATTGCCACGCTGAATTATCCGTCGTCGGGCACACCGGATTACGTCGTGGAATCCGGCACCCTGCTGGACCCGGTGGAGACCATGCTTGATCATCTGTTTCTGCAAATGATGTTTGGGCTGCCCCTGGCGATTATCATTGTTGCCATCGGTGGTTATTGGCTGGTGCGCCGCGCGTTGACACCAGTGGAACGCATCACCCGCGCGGCCGAACAAATCACACAGCACAACCTGAGCGAACGGCTGCCGGTTTCAAAAACAGGCGATGAATTGGAACGGCTCTCGATTTCCCTGAACCGCATGATCGCGCGCCTCGATGATGCTTTTCAAAATTCGAAACGGTTTGTAGCGGATGCCTCGCACGAAATGCGCACGCCCCTGACTATCCTGCGCGGTGAACTGGAGAATCTCGTCGAAGATTCCCGTCTCAACACCGAAGTGCGTGAACGCGCCGCAAGCATGTTTGAGGAAGCAGTCCGCCTGAGCCGCATCGTCGAGCAATTATTTACCCTTTCCCGGCTGGACGCCGGTGAAGCGCAGGTGGACTGTTCGCGTTTCGATTTGGCAGGCCTGGCTAAAACCACCGCTGAACAAATGAGCCTTTTGGCCGAGGATAAAAAAATTTCCATTACTTGCGATGCCCGCCAGCCGGTATTTGTAGAAGGAGACAGCGCGCGCCTGAAACAAGTCGTCGTCAACCTCCTCGACAATGCCATCAAATATACGCAGCAGAACGGGGCAATCCAGTTGCACGTGCACGCTGTAAACGGCCATGCCATTCTCGAAGTAGAGGACAATGGCGTGGGTATTTCGCCCGAAGCGTTGCCACACATTTTTGAACGTTTTTACCGCGTGGACCAGGTCCGTTCCGGCGATTTCGAAGGCGCGGGGTTGGGGTTGTCCATCGTCAAAGCCATTTGCAGCGCGCACGGCGCAGAAATCGAAGCTGTGAGCCATCCTTCCCGGGGAAGTTGTTTCCGCGCCAAATTCCCGTTATCGAAAAACTGAAATTTCTGCAGGAGTCGAATATGAATAAACGAATCATTCTGATAGGAATAGCTGTTGCAGTCATTATTCTCGTCGTGCTCCGCATGGCCAGCCGTTCAAAGGCCCAGAGCCCGTCTAATGCCGATTCCACAATGCCGGTCGTCGCCGTTGCCAGGGTCGCGCGGGAAGATTTGTTTAAGCAGGTCACGTATCCGGCTGAATTCCGGCCTTATGCCGAAGTGGTCCTGCATGCGAAGGTTTCCGGCTACGTGGATAAGATGAACGTGGACTTTGGCGATAAAGTAAAGGCCGGTGAATTGCTGGCCACTATCGAGGTTCCCGAGTTGCAGGACGAATTGACTAATGAGATCGCGGCTGCGCAAAAAGCCGAAGCCGACTATACCAATGCGGATTTAATTTATGCGCGGCTGGTCTCGGTGAATAAGGAACATCCTAATCTCGTCGCCCAACAGGACCTCGACACCGCCGCGGCACACGATCAAATGGCATCCGCGGAAATCGCCGAAGCCAAATCGGATGTTGGTAAATACGAAACGCTTTTAAACTACACACGAATCACGGCTCCTTTCGATGGCGTCGTCACTCGCCGCTACGCGGATCCGGGTGCGTTAATCCAGGGCGGCACCTCATCTGATACGCAGTCCCTTCCACTCGTGCGCGTATCGGATAATTACCTGCTCCGCCTGGATTTCCCGGTGGACGTAGACGTGGTACAGGACATACACGTGGGCGACTCCGTCGAGGTGCAAGTGGAATCACTGAGCGGCAAAACTTTTACCGGCACCGTTTCCCGTTTCACGTGTGACGTGGACGACAATACCCGGAAAATGACCACGGAAATTGAAGTCCCGAATCCCAAGCTGGAGTTGGATCCCGGCATGTACGCCAGTGTCACTTTGAAAGTAGAAAACCATTCCAAAGCGCTGGCCATCCCGGCGGAAGCCGTTATCGCCGGGGAAAACCCGTCGGTTTTCGTCGTGGATGCTAATAATAAAATCGAGCAGCGACCTGTCCATCTGGGCATGGAAACCCCGGACAAGTATGAAGTGCTCTCCGGGGTGCAGGAAGGTGACCTGGTGGTCGTGGGCAATCATTCGGAGATTGCCAATGGCCAAAAAGTTCAACCGAAAATTGTGGAACTGTCCATGCGCGACAAAAATTAAGACCGAAGGATTCCGCATCTCCATAACTTTTTCAAATTTCTTTTTCATGTCTCGATTTGCCCTGCGCTTTCCTTACCTGATCATCGTCATCTGCTTAATTACCTGCGTCGTGGGAACGACCAGTGTCGTACGGATGCCGGTGGACTTGTTTCCGCCGATTAAAATTCCCGTCGTAGTCGTGGCAACATTTTTCAACGGCATGCCGCCGGAGCAAATTGAAACGGACATCACGGGCCGCTTTGAACGATTCTTCACCCTGGCCAGCGGGGTGGATCACATGGAATCGCGCTCGCTGCCGGGCGTCAGCCTGATCAAAATATATTTCCAGCCGGGGTTTAACGCGGACTCGGCCGTAACGGAGATTGCCAATTTGGCCATGGCTGATTTGCGGCGTTTGCCGCCCGGCACCCTGCCGCCGGTTGTTCTCAAATTTGACGCCTCCAGCCTGCCAGTTTGTTTAATCACGCTCAAAGGCCAGGGGCTGAGTGAATCCAAACTTCGTGATCTTGGGCAGTTTGACGTACGCAACCAGATTGCCAACGTGCCGGGCGCATCCGTGCCTATGCCTTTCGGTGGACGTTACCGGCAAATCATGGTGTATGTGGATCCGCTCAAACTGGAAGCCTATCAAATGAGCGTCATGGATGTCGTCCGCGCTGTCAATAACGCCAATCTCATTCTCCCGGCCGGCGATGTTAAGATCGGCCCTTACGACTACAATCTTTATGTTAATAGCCAGGTCAACGCCATGAAGGACCTTAATGATGTCCCGCTAAAAACAATCAATAACCAGCCGGTCGTGGTCGGTGATATTGGCCGTGCGGTGGACGGTTCCGAAATCCAATACAACGTCGTGCGGGTGGATGGACAGCCTTCGGTTTACCTGCCTGTGCTCAAACAAGGCGGCGATGCCAATACCATCGAAGTCGTTAACGGCATCAAGAACGCTGTTGCCAATCTATTCGACGTTCCAAAACAGCTAGTTACCAAAGTTGTGTTCGACCAATCCGTTTTCGTCCGTAACGCCATTGATAACCTGGTTCATGAAGGACTCATCGGCCTGCTTCTCACGGGCCTGATGATTTTGATTTTCCTGGGAAGCATGCGGGCAACGATCGCGGTATTTCTTTCCATTCCTCTTTCAGCACTGGCCGCGTTTATTGCGCTGCAATTCGGCGGCAGCACCATCAATGCGATGATTCTCGGCGGCCTGGCACTCGCATTCTCCCGCCTGATTGATAATTCGGTCGTCGTCCTGGAAAACATTTTTCGCCACCTGGAAATGGGTGAATCGCCGGAGGTTGCCGCGGAACGTGGCGGCAAGGAAGTCCAATTGGCTGTATTGGCCGCGACACTGGCCACGAGCATTGTTTTTTTTCCCGTCACTTTTCTTTACGGTGTCAGCCGGTTCCTGTTTGTCGCACTGGCACTGGCAGTGATTCTTTCTCTTTTCGCCTCTTACCTAGTAGCGATGACGGTCGTGCCGCTGTTTTGCGCCAAAATGATTCGCGGCCACCAGGAGCAAAAAGAAGTCGGACATCCAGAAACCGGCCATTTGAAATCTCATAGCTGGCTTCAGCGGTTCAACATCTGGTTCAATCACAAATTCAATCTCATGCTCGACCGCTACGAAGGCGGCCTCAAATGGACATTGCTCCGTCCGGCTGCCACGGTCATTGGCATCACCGGTCTTTTCATCCTGAGTTTTGCCCTGTATCCGTTTGTGGGTGAAGCTTATTTTCCGCGCACGGATCCCAGCCAGTTCGTCATCAATCTCAAAGCTCCCACCGGCATGCGCATCGAAGACACCGATAAATTGGTCCAGAGAGTTGAGCAGGTCGTCCGCGACGTGGTGCCCTTGAAGGATTTGAAAATCATTGTTTCAAACATCGGTGTTCAGGCGGGTTTTTCGGCAATCTACACGCCCAATTCCGGGCCGCACACGGCCTTCGTCCAAGTGGGACTGAATGCCGGTCACCATCTCAGCAGTTTCCAATACATGGACCTCGTACGCGCGCGGTTGCACAAAGAAGTCCCGGAAGTGGCTGCCTACTTCCAGACTGGCGGATTGGTAGATGCGATTCTCAACCTTGGGCTTCCAGCTCCGCTGGATGTCCAAGTCACTGGCTCTGACATGGACAAAACCCACGAAATTGCCACGGCCATCGCGCAAAAAGCCCATGCCCTGCCGGGCGTCAGCGATGTCCTCGTGCCGCAGGACGTAGATTACCCGGCGTTGCAATTGAACATCTCCCGCCTCCGCGCCAGCGAACTTGGCCTGGATGAAAAGGAAGTGGTCGGCGACGTCATTACTGCGCTTGTCTCCGACCAAATGATTGCGCCCAGTTACTGGGTAGACCCCCGAAGCGGCAACGATTATTTCCTGACTGTCCAATATCCGGAAAATCTCCTCCCGAAAACTTTTGACGAACTCGGCGCCGTTCCCTTGCGCGGTGCCAACCTGTCAGAACCCACTCGCCTCAATAATCTCAGCCAAATCTCCCACGTGGAATCGCCCACGGAGGTGGATCACTATCAACTTCTGCGAACGATGGACGTATATGTATCGCCATCCGGCGAGGACCTGGGCGGAGTTTTGCATGGTGTCCAGGACATCGTCAAAAAAATGGATTTGCCATCGAATGTCCGTGTCACCATCCGCGGCTCAGCCCAGGCCATGCAGCAATCTTTTCGCAGTTTCGGACTGGGACTCATTCTGGCTACGTTGCTGGTCTATCTCATTCTCGTTGCGCAGTTCAAATCGTTCATGGATCCGCTCCTGATTTTGCTGGCCGTCCCCACGGGCCTTACCGGCGTGTTGCTCATCCTCTTTTTTACGGGCACCACCCTGAACGTGATGTCGCTCATGGGCGTAGTCATGATGGTAGGCATTGTCGTTTCCAACAGCATCCTCATCGTTGAATTTACCCGCCGTCTGCGCGAAGAAGGCCGGCCACTGCGGGAAGCGGTATCGCTGGCCTGCCGCGTGCGCCTGCGGCCGGTATTAATGACCTCGCTGGCCACGCTCATCGGCCTCATCCCCATGGCCATGAAGCTCGGCACCGGCAGCGAAGCCTACGCGCCACTGGCCCGCGCGATCATTGGCGGTCTGGCCGTATCCGTCGTGCTTACGGTGTTCATCGTGCCATGCGCCTATTTCCTCCTTTACCGAAGAAGTGAAAATGAAGTAAAAAGTCCCGGACAAGGGGGTCCGGTTTCAGCCCATTAAAGAATGAAAATAGCACTGTCAGTTCTATTTTTTTGCGCATTGCCGGCATTGGTTGTTTTGGGTGATACGACCAACGCATTGCCCACATTAACTCTCGTGGATGCGGAGCAAATTGCGCTTAAACAGCATCCACAAATCGCGCAGGCGAATTATCTGATGCTCGCGGCACAGGAAGCCGTTACCGAAGCCCGCTCCGGATTTTTTCCGAACGCAAACCTTTATGCCAATGCCGTTGGCGCCGATGATCCCGGCACGCGCATCCTCGCGGGAGGGTTGAACAACCCCAGCGTATTTGGCCGTGGCGCTGGCGGGGTGGAAGTGAGCCAATTGATTACGGATTTTGGACGTACCGCCAATCTCGCAGCCAGCTCCAAAGATCAGGCGAAGGCCCAAGGCCAGAGCGCCAACGCCACTCGCGAACAGGTCCTCCTGGGCGTGGATGTCAGTTACTTTAGCGCCATTGAAGCACAGGCGGTCTTGCGCGTGGCGCAACAAACATTCGATACACGGCAGACGTTGCTTGGCCAGATCACCGCGCTGGCGACAAATAAATTGCGCTCGGAACTGGATGTCAGCTTCGCCCGGGTGGAAGTCCAGCAAGCGCGCCTCATCGTCGAGCGCGCACAAAATGACTCTGATGCGGCCATGGCGACTCTCTCCGCCGCGCTCGGCTATAGTGAGTTTCATCCGTTCCAACTTATTGACCGGGCGCCAGCAACAAACTCAGTCACTGCCGATGTTGATAGCCTGGTGCAAACCGCCCTGTCCCACCGGCCGGAATTATTGAGCCTGCGCTATGATCGCGATGCGGCATCGCGTTTCGCCAAGTCGCAGCGCGACGCGCGTTTACCCACCGTGAACGCGGTGGGAATGGCCGGCACCGCTGCCTGGCGTGACCCGGAGCTGCCACCCAATTATGCTGTCGGCGGTGTCCAATTAAGCCTGCCCATCTTTGCCGGGGGATATTATGTAGCGAGACAACGCGAAGCGGAGTTAAAGGCAGAAGCCGACGACGAAATGTTGCGTAACGTGGAAAATAATGTCATCCGCGATGTGCGCATTGCGTGGCTCAATGTCAGCGATGCATTGGAACAATTAAAGACAACGGAAGAACTCGCCGAGAATGCCGCGGAATCTTTCACCCTGGCGCAGGCACGTTATAAGAGCGGCCTTAGCTCCATTGTTGAACTGAGTGATGCCCAACTCAATCTCACATCCGCGCAGATCTCCGAAGCCAACGCGCGCTACAACATTCTTATTCAACAGGCCAATCTAAATTATCAAACCGGTTTGATCCAGTGATCCTGGCCCGGCGCGGATTTATTTATTCCACACTTCAACATCTTTTTTTCGCGATTCCGGCATCACTTTGAGACCTGTTATTTTTCCATCTCGCACTGAACCTTCGACGGTGGTTTCAAATGGGGCGTGAAGCTTGAAATTGGCCGTCCAATTCGCAGGCCATGCCGGCAACAGGATGATACGCTTGCCGTCACATTGCATCAGCATTTCCTGAAGGGTGATCATGCCGGAACCGCCATTGTCAAAATCGGGAATCCAATCATGCGCGGGCCGCCAAAACCATGGGAAGCGTTGATTGCCGAAATTCGAAAATTCGTCGATGACGGTTTCCTGCGCTTCGTCGGTCAGTCCTAACACAGCCGCCTGAGTGCCGTCCTGGCCCCAGCAGGTTTTTTGCGGGGAACGCCTGGCCGTATAAGCGGTCCGGGCCAGCTCAAGGCCGGGTTTGCCAACGCCGTAAAGGCGATAGGGAAAAGCGACGTAGAGTTCCGGGTTTTCTGAATTGTGGGTGCCAGGATATTCTTCGGCCGGTAAAATAGTGGGCAACCCATTGGTAGCGCCTTTTCCAAAGGGCGGTATTTTTCCTTTGGCTGTCGTCCTTCCCGTCGGAATAGGCGGAAGATCATCAAGGGTTTTTGTCCAGGCGGCCCGTTGTTTATCAGATGTCACGTCCGAAGGCAGCGCCAGCAAACGAGGGATGACCGAACGCAATCCGGCGATATCGGGCGTAGGATTAACCGCAGTTAATTGGTAGGTTTCCAGGGATTGGGTTGGCTCCATATGAATTTTCCCGGCGGCATCACGCGGCCAATGCTGGTCATAATAGGTCACGATGGCATCGGCAAAGGGGACAAGGGCATTCTGCGCAAAGTTGGTGTCACCCGTATTGTCGTAATAGTCGAGCATCTGACAGATAACTTCCAATGAGCCCTGGATGTGATAACGCTGCCAGTTGCTTTGAATTTCGTTGGACGGATTGTTCCAGCCAAAATCGTGCAAGCTCGGCAACCCCCAGAAGAACATGGTTTCAGGATAGGAAGCGCCACCATGATGATAATAGAGTTCCATCCGGTCCTTCTGCAGGGGCAATGCATTAAGATACATGTTGAACCACGGCTGTAGCAGGTCGTAATCGCCAGTGGTAATGAGCGGCCAGTAAAGCAGGCGGTTATTTTGGTTCCAGTAACAGTTACCCCAGGCACGATAATCGGGATTGTGGTTCGTGTTGCTCGAATCAAAGTCTCCTGCCATATCGTGTCCGACCGTAAAAAGGCCGCCGTTGAATTTCACCGGGTATGCCCCGCGCGAAGAACAGGCGATCATGTAGCGCTGCATGGCGTAACCTTGAGAAACGCGTTCCGCGTCCGGATCTCCCGTAACGTGAATCCAGCTTCGGTTCCAAAAGTCCTTCCACCATTGTTCATGTGCCTGCCAGGCTTCTTTCTGGCCGGCAGATTTAGCCTGTTGAACAAGGGTGTCCAGATGCGCTTTCCAGTCTTGAAGCGACGACGCGTTCGTTTCCGTAAGCGCAATCAGGTTCAAAGCAAAATCCTGTCCGGGAGCGGAGGACTTTAAAACATTGTCGTCCACACTGGCGAATCCGGTTCCGGTCAACGTCGCCCCAAAACAACGATGAAGGAGTGGATCAGGGTATTTGGAAATGAGCGATTCAAGATGTTCATGTTGCAAGACGTAGGGGTAAATGCTGTTGGTGTTATAATGGCACCAGGTAATGGAATCCGCACTGGAAGGAAGCACGGTATCAGCTTCAAAATCAACCGGCATGTCATCACTGCCCACTTCATACAGGCCACCTTTATCGGGTGAACGTCCGCGTAAAGGATGTGCCGTGCGCCAAAGCTCCAGGTTTGCCTGAAGGGTCGTTGGATGATTGAAATGGGCTTTGAAATGCATAACCGGCTGATTGGCATCGGCCCATACTTGCAAAGTATCGTCGCCGTTTTTCAATTCGATGCTGGCATTTTCCAATCGGAGAGTCTGGGTAAAATGCGCCGAGCCGACGAAAGGATTTGGTTCCAAATGAATGCGCAGGCGACCGAGCTTGACGAGTTTACCCAACTCCGTCCAGGCATCGGCTTTGGACAATAGGATCACGACATCGCCATTTTGCTCCGTCCAAACATTTGCGGCGATATCTCCGTTGCCGATGGGCATGGAATCATTTTCGTTCGTCCCCAACGAACTCCAGGTCACATCATACCCCCTGACGAAGTCAAAGCCGTCCTCCGCGGCGCGCATGCTGAGGATCGAGGCAGAGACGATTAAAAGAGCCAGAACTTTTCTCATAGATATAGATAACTAAAAATGTCGCAAGAAATTCATTTTATGGATAGACCAACCGGTAAAAGACACAATCGTTTACCGGGGTGATGACCATGTTAGTCGTTATGATATTTGTTGAATTTGGCACTGTCACCCAATTTGTCCCCAAACCGTTTTCCAGGTCGTTGGTCTGAATTTCGAGCCGCCAGCCAAGATGATCCGGTGGCCAGGAAAGTTGCAATTGATTTTCGCCTGCTTGAAAATTCAAATTAGTGGAATTCAGAGATGGCAAAGGCACCGCGCTGGCTTGAACAGAGTTTGCACTGGAACCAAAGGAATTGGTTGCTGAAACGACATAATAATAGGTCGTGCCCGGATTGACTGAAGTGTCGGAATAATTTGTGGCAACCAGGCTCGTGATGATTCCATACGGGCCGCCATCGGCGGTAGAGCGCATCAGGTTATAGCCTGTCGCGCCTGCGGATGCCAGCCATTGCAGCCCGATTAACATATTTGTTCCTTGCGCGGTCAGATTTGCAGGCGCCGGAGGTGGCAGCAAAGTAACGATGAGATTCACCTGTCCGGGTGTGCTGGTATTGAAAGCGTAATTGAAACCCGAAGGAACCGAGCCCAATACTGGTACGCTTCCGCTTAAGCTTCCTGTATAGGTCATCAGAGTATATGTCCCATTCGTGAAGCCACTGCCCGCAACAACGTTATTTGTGCCGCCCATGGCCAGACTGCCTTTAACGACCACGGTAGAAGCGTTTCCACCCAGGACATAATTATAAACGTCAGAGGCAGACTGGGCCAGGTTGTTACTGATAATCAATGTGCCCGCGCCGAGCGTAACGCCGCGATTTCCAGCGAGCATGTTGGTTTCACGCAGGGTGGCCTGGGCATTATAAACACTCAAAGTATTTACGTAACCGTTGGTCGTAATACCCTCGAGCTTCACAAGATTGGCCGCAGGAGAACTGTTGGTAACGATTAATTGCGCATTATAACAACCGAAGGTGTTTGTTTTCACCACGGTGATTTGTGAATCAACCAACTGGATGCCCTGCGCGTTGTAGAGTTGGAAATAAGACGAAGCAGTGATGTTAACTTTGTCCAATATGACGTTACTGAAAGACATTTCAGGTTTACCCCAAATAATCCCCGCGGGGAAACCGTTGGTCGGCAAGGCCACGACATTGCTAATAATAATATCGCGCCAAATCGGCGTCGTACTGGAAACCGGATATACCGGGTAGGTTGTGGCTTGAGCCACGCTGACACCAGTGGAAGTCCCGCTATTGGTATAATAACTGTAGAGAAAAATGGGAATCTGAGTATTGGTCATGGCCAGGTTGAAGTATTTGAGGTCCTGAACCAGACCACCGCGATCATCATCGGCCTTGAGATGAATACCTGAAGAACCATTGGTCCAAACGCAGTTGATGACGAGTAAATTGCTTAGTCCACCGGTTGTATAACTGCCAATGGATACGCCATGGCCGGTGCCAAAGAGGCAATTAGAAATGGTGAGATCGTGATTAAAGGCACCTACATGGCCATCGCCCATCGCGATATAATCATCACCATCGGAAATATGGCTGTCGGCAATCAATACATTGGCCGCTGAGCAATCAATGCCATCAGTGTTCGGCGTTCCGTTGGGTGTATTGATAACAATACCGTCAACGATCACGTTAAGGCAAACGGACCGGAATGAAATATGGGTGTTCGGTGGATTTTGCAGGGTAACGCCAGTGATTAAAACGTTTGTACAAGTGCTGGGCGCGAACATTGCCTTTGGACGGCTAACCGCGCCATGCGAAGCACTGTTGGTGGCCCACCATATGGCGCCCTGCCCGTCAATTTTTCCCGAGCCACTGATTTCAATGTCATGCAGCTTCGAGGCAGAAATAAAATCCGTCGGCGAAGCACCTCCTGGATAACTGCCATAGGGGAGCATTTGCAAAGTGGCGCCGGAATCAATTTGAAGATCCACGTTATTGGCCATGGTCAATGGCCCGGACAGATAGTTGCCTGTTACTGCGGGGATTTCAACCACTCCACCGCTGAGGCCGTTGGTAAGGCCACCGTGAGATGCGGCGCTAATCGCGCTTTGGATAGCGGTTGTATTTGTTGTCATGCTATCACCCACAGCGCCGAAGCTGGTCACATTGACGATGTAGTTGGTATTGATTTTCGGGAGCGGAATATCCGCGAAAACAGCCACGCGGCTAACCATAAAAAGCAGGAAAACAAACCAGCACGATTGAAATGATTTTTGAAACAGCCGAAACATAAATGCGACGAATTATGGATAAATGAGACGGAAGAAGGCCGACCCGGCCGCCGGACTGATGACTATATTGGTTTGTATGACATTGGTCGAACCGGGCCAATCAATCCAATTAGTACTTAAACCATGGCTGGCCGTATTCGTTTGAAATTGTAAACGCCAGCCGAGGTGGTCAACCGGCCAAGAGAGTTGAATCGTATTTCCAAAGGCTTTGGCGACCAAATTTGTAGGCGTGGTATTCACCGGAATAATAACCGATAGCAAGGCATTGCTACTGGTTATCGAACCAGCGCTGTTTGAAACAACCACAGAATAAGCGGCACCATCCCCTGCTTGCGCGTTTGTGATAGTCAACGTTGCGTTGGTACCGCCAGGATAGTTGGCCCCATTTTTAAGCCATTGAAATGACGGGGCCGGAAGTCCAATGGCGGTGGCCGTGAAGGTCGCAGTCGTGCCCGCAATACAGGTTTGATTGGTTGGCTGTGATGTAATGGTGGGGATTACGGTCGGCTGCCAGCCGTTAAAATTGAAATAAGCATTACCAAAAATTGCCGACAAAGTGTAATTCGTTGGGTCAACGGACACGTTTACGCGATTGTTCGTTCCGCCAGGGCCGTAAAGCAAAGAATTCGTCGGTGAAAGCGATGGATTGTTGGTGTAATCCGGATCAATCGTATTTAACCAATAGGCGCCGGCTGCCTGGCGTTGTGCCGGCGTCACGCTGCCGCCCCCGATCAAAGTCGTGCCATATTCACGCGCCCGGCACGTGACCTCCCGGCCATCCCATGCGCTCCAGCCTTCCGTGGTCACCTGGCTGCCCACAGAACAATTGATGAGCGCCGTAGATCCATCCTGTCCCCATGGACGCATGAAGGTAGTGGTGGCGGCGCTGACATTGTACGGATAACCGTTGACAACGAGGGCATCGGGGAAAGAGCAATTTAGAAAGACCAAACCATACGGCTGCGCATAAGGTGTGCTCGGGGCCGTGCAAGGCCCGCCTGATGAACGAATTTCAACAATGGTGCACTGGTCGAACACGGAGAGTGCACCACCGTAAATGAAATCCGTGTCGCCCCAAATTTCACAATGATTGAAGTAAATGCTGCCGCTGATGGTGTAGACCGTGTCCTGCCCGCCCTTAATCAGGACGTTGTCAAATATGAGTTTACTTCCAGTGGTGGCCAGAGTGTTGATAGGACCGGCGAAAACCACGCCGTTATTGGTGACGTAAACCTGATTATCCAGCGTAAGGTTGCGAACATAGATGCTGGAACTTTCCAAGCGCAGAAGGCCACATGCGGAATCGTTAGCACCCGCATAAGCCGGATAGGGATAAATGATCTGGACGGCTTGTTGATTTGTCCCTGCACCAATGATGGTCACGTTGTTACGGTTCTGTGTAAAGATGGCGAAATCGCGATAAGTGCCTGGCAAAATCGTGATGGTGCGCTTGAGGGTATTATTTTGCGGAATCCAATCCGAGGCGCCCTGCAAGGTGGCAAAATCTCCCGCGCCATCTAAACCTATGGAGATATTCGTTGGCCCGGTGGAAGCAGTGGGCGTAGCTGGACCATTGGACTTCGTAGAAAACTGCCATGTGGCTGTTCCCGTAATCGCGGGAAAGGCGGCATTTGACGCATCGAGAAAGACTCCGGCATCACAATTAACATAATAGGAGCTGTTATATGCGAAACGGTTGGTCGGATTGAGCGTGATCCAGGCTTCATTGCCGTAAATGGCAATGGGCATGTAATAAAAACTGTTTCCTTGTTCGGCGCGCACCGCGGCGTTGGGAATGGTGGCCGACCACAAGCTGAAGGTTTGAAATTGGCTTAGGTCAATGGTTGCAAAAATGGAATCATCCGTGGTGCGGCGAATGTACAGTTTGCCGGAGTTGCCCAGGTGCGGAGCGCTTGAAAACACTATTCGCAGTTGCGGGTCGGGACTGATATTAACGGCCCCATTCGTCGGTAAAAATGTGCCAGTCATCGTTGAAAGCACGGTGAGGAGGGCATTGCTGCTGGTCACCGTGCCGACACTATTGCTTACCACCACGGAATAATTTCCCGAGTCATTTCTTTGCGCCCGTGAAATCGTATAAGACGCGGCCGTGGCATTGGGAATCGGGTTGCCATTCTTGTACCACTGATAGGAAACACCCGGCACTCCGCGAGCACTGATGTTGAAAGTTGCCGGCGAATTGATAACGACTGAAACATTCGTTGGCTGTTGTGAAATTGACGGGGGCACGAGCACAAAGAGCGTGGCGCTGTTCGTAGCTATTCCCGCGCTATTGTTGGCGATGAGCGAATAGATGAAACCGTTTTGTGAATAAATAACATTCGAGAGAGTTAAAGAAGAGCCGGTCGCGCCCGGAATATCTATTCCGTTGACCTGCCATTGCAATGTCGGTACCGGCAAACCGGAAACGGATGCACTAAAAACCGCGTTGCTGGTTTGCACGACAGTTTGATTAGCGGGACCCGTGATGCCCGGCGCAACCATGCCGGACGAGACCGTGAGCGTCATCGTGTTTGTAACGATGCCTGCGCTGTTGCTGGCGATGAGTGAATAGGTGCCGCTGTCACCGGCCTGTGCGCCATTGATGATGACGGTGCTCGTTGAACTGCCGGAGATCATCGAACCATCGCCGGTTGTTCCATCAGACAAATTATTTCCGTTGAATTGCCACTGTAACCATGGTGATGGCACACCGGAAATATTCGCCGCCATGGTCACGGTGGAACCGGTTGAAACAGCCTGGTTATCCAAGCCAGTGATGGATGGCGTGACAATTACTGTCAGCGTCATGTTGTTGGTAATCACGCCGAGGATGTTGCTGGCGACCAATGAATAGACAGTCCCATTCTGGACGTATTGCACATTATTCAAGGCCAGCATGGCATTGGTCGCGCCCGGAATTGAGACATTGTTAGAACACCATTGAAGTGCCGCCGCCGGCAAGCCAGTAACTACGGCGTTTAATGTAGCGCTATTGCCTGCAACAACAGTTTGGTTTGCAACGCCACCCACGCCTGGCACTGACAGCGGAACGATTTGGAAACCATTGAAGTAGGCATAACTACTTAGACCGTTGAACAAAAATTTAAAAACACCCGAGGCATCGGCGTGGCCATACAAGGTATTCCACGTCGTGCCTTGCGGCATAAGATTGGTGACGCCCCCTGAAACCGTCCAGAGAGATCCAAATGCGCCATTATTGTTGGCGATGTTGTTGGTAGTAAATGCATTGGTAGGGCTATTTGCCAATCCATAGCCGGATGGCAACGTCACACCCACGCCCTGCCCGCTCGTACCAGTGCCACCGTACAAATAGATTCCGTAAGGTGCAGAGGCTATGAGATTGGAAACGGTGAACGCGACGTAATTTCCACTGGCATTTAAATAATTTCGCCAGGCTTCAGCCATGACTCCACCCGGTTGAATAGTGTTTTCGCCGCCAGCGGTAGAAGGCTCGTTGCGGGTGCCGGTAGTGACTGCCGAGTAATACAAAACCGTCAGTGTTTGGGGAACTGCCACGCCGATGGAATTGGCCAGGGATATTCCGTTGAAAATAACGAAGGTACTTCCCGCGGTGCTGTTTTGCGGAACGGTGACGGAATGATTTACATTATTCCATATTGTTCCAGGCACTGGCGCCGCTGCAGAATAGTTGGAGCCTGCTGGAGCTGGAATCGATGAAGTTGAGGGTGTGGGCACAGAAGTGCCGGAACGGATATTGACGAAGAGCCCTTGCCCGTCGCTCACGGAAACCGCAAACGCAGCCAGCAATGATCCAATCAATACAACTTTACACTTCATTTTTGGTCGTCTCTGCGAAAGAAAAACGCTGTTACAGGGCAGACTTTTTTGTACCGCGCCTGTAACAGCGTACCTATTTACTCCCGAAACTTTTCTTTCACGCGCTTTACGCAGGAAGCAACGCCATCTTATTGGCTGTAAATCATCCGGTAGAACACAGCCCCATTAGCCGGATTGATCGTGTTAGTGACTGAATTCACAGTGGTTGAACCAGGCACACTAACCCAATTTGTAGATAACCCGACACCCAGGCCATTCGTTTGATCCTGGAGTGTCCAGCCCAGGTGATCTGCGGGCCATGACAATATCAATTTGTTCCCTGAAACAGTCGCGGTGATATTGGTCGGATTTGTATTCATCATGATGGTAACTGTGGCAACGGAAATTTTACCGTTCGAACTGATGGTGTTATTCCACGTGTACCTGAGATTATTGGCATAATCGTTCGTTTGCAGATTCACGGCGGCAAAACCGCTGGTTCCGCTTGAGAATAATGAAAAGGTGTCTCCGACTTGTAAACCCAACCCAATGTTGGTCGTACTCAAGGTGGTGCCGGTGTAAGAAATACTGCCGGCGGACAAATGGCTGCAGTTGGCTGCGGAATTAGTCCGGTTGAGACCAATCAACAAGGTGCCGTTGATGGTGGCGCTGCCGGAAACGGTCAGTGTCCCGATCGTATCACCCGGGAAAACCGTTGACCCGGCATTGGCTATTAGTTTCCCATTAACCTCTCCGCTTCCTTTCACCGTCTGCCCGTTGTTCAAAGTCAGCGTATCGTCAGCCCGGCCGCTCACATCCAGAATAGCGCCGCTGGATACCGCGATCAAAGCAGCGTTGCTAAATGAACCCGAGCCCGGCACTGGCAGGCCGCAGTAAGCATAGTTACCATTATAAGGTGCCAGGGCTAACGTACCCGCCGCAACGGTTACTGGTCCAGTGTTCGTGCTATCGCCACCCACCGTCAAGGTGCCAGTACCGACTTTGGTCAGTCCCAGCGATTGCGAGCCACCATTTCCAAATATGCCGTAATAGCTATCAGAACCGTTGTCGCTGCCTACAGTCAACACCGCCGGGAGAGTGGCACTGCCATTTTCAATGACCGGCGGATAGTTTGAATATGCACCGTTGATGCTTTGATCGATCAGATCGTTGAATACCAGATTATTGCCGTTCAATTCAAGGGTTGCCTGGCCAGTCATGTTGAGTACGTTCGTGCTAAACGCATTAGTATTTAAGGCCACAACAAAAGTCGGCTGAGAAACATATCCGCTATTCAATTGCTCGGATATCATGGTCATACCGTAGGTATTCCGGACCCCATTGGTCGGGCCTACCTGGATAGTTCCACCATAATATTGGAGCTCATAGCCCGCGCCATTGTCCGTAATATTTCCAATAATGGTCGCCGTTCCGCTGGCTGCTCCGATGGTGGTCATACTATTATATATGTCCACGCCCGCGATGGTAATCAGCCCGGACCATCCGTTATTCAAGCGTAGTGAACCAAACCCAATTGGCGAGTCGACCGACGCTGTCGGACCATTTCCCCATATTGAGATTGCTTGTGAATTGGTCACAGCCCCGCCATGCGCGTAGACCGAAGCCGGAACAACTGGATCGTATATACAAGTAATGTTGGTTCCAGGCATGCCAAACGCTGTCGGCACCTCCAGGCGTGCGGCCTGTACAAATACATTGCCGGTAAAAGCTGTATTAGTGGCAGTAGCGCCCATGGTAAAGCTGCGGGCCGTCGTCGCCGAATTGATCTGATAGTAAACCGTACCGGCTCCGGCCAGGTTATTATTGATGATATATGAGTTGGCGCTGTTATAGGAGTAATGCAGCGTGGAATTGGTAGCGATGATGACGGTTCCAAGGACTGAACCATTGAGAGTGCCGTCGCCGAGATACAACGTCGAACTATTGGTAACCAGTGTATTCCCTGTGTAGCTGCTGCCAGCTTGCAGAGTCAAAGTTCCTCCACCCGCTATCGTCAATCCGCCGCTCCCGGTGATGGCCGACCCATAGGTGACAGAGTCTGACCGGTCAAGCGCAAGTGTTCCGTTATCAATGATTGCACCCGAACCAACGGAACCCAGTGTATTGCCGTTGCCGACTTGAAGTACTCCGTTGCTAATCGTAGTAATGCCGCTATAGGAATTAGCCGTTTCGAGAACAGTCGTACCGGAACCATTCTGCAACAAAGTGCCGGTCCCGGAAATCGAGCCGCTTCCGGAAATATCATATTTCCCGGTGTTATTGAAAATTACGTTGGCCGGATAAACCGTACTATTAAGCGTCACGGATCGGGTGGCTGCGGCATCATTAAATATGGCCACCGAGACATCAGACCAGGTTGCCGGTACGCCATTGGTGGTCAGCCAATTGTTGGCTGCCTGCCAATCGCCGCCTTGATTGCCATTCCAAATTAAATAATTCAATTGTCCACCAGTAACGATGGCGACGATCTGATTGTTGGCGACCTGAAGTGTAATTGCCCCAGGTTGCGCCGGATAAATAAGGACCAGGTTGGTCAGGCCGCCTGTGAGAGTTCCAGTCCATTGGAAAAGCGGATAGATACCGTTGGTGATGATCGAGTTGGCCAGGTTTGGAACGAGCTGCACGATGTTCGTCGAAGCAAGATTTAAATTACCCTTGACCGAAACCAGGCTGTTGGACGGAACTGCCCCACCAAATACGACCGCCGTGTTACTTAGACTTAAATTACCATTAATGGTGAGCGTTCCAACATTATAGGAGCCGTTATTGACACCCGCATTGACGGTTCCATTAGTTAATACGAGTGAACCTTCGATTGCGGCATTGGTCGGATTGATACACTGGATTGTGCCATTACCACCGATATACTCGCCCGGATTCAATGACCATGGGCTATCGGTAACATTGGTTACGCCAGAGATATCAAAGACACCCGGGCTGACGACGGTTATTCCCAGTGTGCCGGTCAAAGCGCCGCCATTGGTCAGCGCCAGAGACCCGTTTAGGATCGTAGTCGGACCGGTGTAGTTGTCATTGGTATTATCCAGGAAAAGAGTACCTGTGCCACTCTTGGTGACGGCAGTGGCCGTGCCATTTTTGATCTGTCCTTCATAGAGCGTCGTCAGGTTGGCATCGCCGATCTGAAATGTATTGGTCGTGCCGCTGGTGCCGTTACAGGACATGGACGTGGCTGGGCCGCCCCTCAATGCGCCGATATAGGTCGTATGGGTTGCAATGCCCGAGGCGCCGCGTTCATTCAAGCCGTTATTGGTCTGGCCTAAATCAAATGTCGCAAACCTGCCGCCGAAGGTGAAGG
>DATJXK010000010.1:0-2704 GCA_035500235.1 Pseudomonadales bacterium
CCAAAGGAGACAACCGCCTGGTCGTAGCGACGGATTCCATGAAAAATACCGTCAACGTGCTGGCCAAAGAAAAATTGGGCCGCGAAACAGAGCCGTTCGGCGCGTTGCTGGCCAGGCATTTCTTGAAGGCTTACCGGCATGTCAACCGCGTGGAAGTGAACCTCACGGAGCATTGCTGGAGCCGGATTCCTGTCCGGGGACGGCCCCATGCTCATTCCTTTGCCCAAAAGGGCGAGGGCCGGCCCTTTACAAGAATCACCGCCACCCGGGACCGAATCAACATAGAATCGGGAATTGAAAATTTGCTGGTCATGAAGACGGCGGCGTCGGGTTTTGAAGATTTCCTGCGCGATGAATTTACCACGTTGCCGGAAACCGGGGACCGGATTTTTGCAACACGCTTGAAAGCAAGCTGGCCATACCGCAAACAACCCAAAAGTTATACGGCAACGAATGCCAAAATCCTGGAGGCCATGCTGGCCGTGTTCGCCACCCATTACAGCCCGTCCGTCCAGGCCACCTTGTTTCAAATGGGAGAAGCGGCCCTGAAAGCCGCCACCGAGATCTCGCAGATTTCCATCGCCATGCCGAATAAACATTGCCCGCTGCTCAACCTGGCACCATTTGGCCTGGAAAATAATAATGAGTTGTTCGTGCCGACGGATGAACCGCACGGGCAGATTGAAGCGACCATTTCGCGTTAGAGCGCTCTAAATATTTCAGGCGGTGAAGCTGCGGCCAAGACCCAGCCTCGCGAGCCCCTGGCGATAGGTGATGGAACTTTTATCCGCGCGGATGTGGACTTCCTCCTGCAAATTGATGGGCAGGTCTTCCGGGAACTGGGTCTCCACGATCGCTTTGTCCTCGGCGAAAACCTGATGGTTGAAATCCAGCGTGGCCTGCAAAGGCGCATCTTTATCGAAATTGCGGCAAATCGGAACGAACACGCGTGTTTTCCGGGCGGACACAGGGGAAGCAGCGTTTAAGATATGCAGTTGTCCGTTGTTCGGGAAAAAGACCGTGAGCTTGGCCGTAAATGGCAGCCAGGTTTCGAAGAGCCGCCGCCATTTAAAGCCGGGCGGGTTGAGGTGCTTGAAATCGCGTGAATAATTGCTGACGGTGCTGATATAATCCGCACGGAAACCCGCCGGGGTCAGTTCCACCGGATACGTGGGCACTTCGCGATTATCCAGTTCGCCGAAAGTTCCAACATGAACAAACGCGAAGTGGCTTACGTCCAGGAACCCTTCAATCTGCCGGCCGGCCGAAGCATCCAGCTCGACGGAGTTGGGCAGCACTTGCAAATAGTCCGGGTTGTCCCATTCCGCGAACTCGGGAAATGGTGACGGGCCGTTATCCACCAGTCTCGTCCAAATCAATCCGTACTGTTCACGGACCGGAAACGTTTGGACTTTTAATTTCGGTGGGATGGCGGCGCCGGGATGCGCCGGGATGCACACACACTGGCCTTCGGCATTGTAGCGAAACCCATGATAACCGCAGATGATTTCATTGCCTTCCACCCGGCCTGAACTTAACGGCGCGCCGCGATGCAGGCAGAGGTCACGCGCGACGGAGACCTTTCCATTTACGCGGAAGGCGACCAACCGTTCATCCAGCAGCCTGGTCGCAAACGGTTTATCTTTTACTTCGTGTGAAAATGCAATGGGATACCAGAACGGCGCCAGGGCGAGCCAATCCGATTCCGCAAAGGTACAGCCGCGCGGCTTGGCGACCCCGGCGGAAGAAACGCTCCCTGATTCATTTTTTTCAGCCAAACCTGTCTGGGGAAGTGACATAGACTCTGTTCCCGCTTACAGGCCCAAAACTGCATCATCCATCATGCGTAACCCTATACACGACGCAAATTGCCAAGGCAACTTGCAAAACTGTTCAGCATAATACCCAACACGGTATGCTCCCCGAAGAATATACGCGGGTAGCGGGAAGTTTTAGAAACGAAATGGCGGCACAACCGGGAGGCTGTGAAAGGCCGGCGGATACTACCCGCTTAAGCGCGCTCCATGTACTTGCCGGTGCGGGTATCTATTTTGATCTTTTCGCCCGTCTTGATGAAAAGCGGGGCCTGGACGGTGATACCCGTTTCGAGAATGATCGGTTTTTGGACGTTACCTGAAGAATCGCCGCGGAGACCTTCCGGCGCGTCGGTAACGGTTAAAACCACGCTGGGCGGGATTTCCACTGACACGGCCTTTTCTTCGACGAACGTGACCGTGACCTGACCATTCTCAACCAGAAAATTTTTGGCATCGCCGACGAGTTCCGCCGAGAGCGTGACGGTTTCGTAGGATTCGGGATCGGTGAAAACGTAATCGGCGCCGTCTTTATAGCTGAATTCCATCTTCTTGGAGATCATCGGCACGGGTTCGATGCGCTCGGTCGAGCTGAAGCGCACGTCCGAGGATTTGCCGGTGCGGATGCTGCGCAAGGTGGCTTGCACGAACGCGCGCAGGTTGCCGGGGGTGCGATGCTGCATATCGAGCACCACAGAAATATCGCCGTTATAATTAATCGCCATTCCACGGCGAAGATCGTTTGCTGTAGCCATAAAATTAAAAAATCAAATTCGCGCTCAATTTTTACGTAACGCGAGCCGATGAAAATAACAGAAATCAATGCGAAAGCAAGAGACAAAGACGGCAACACGAAACTCCGGGCATCGCTTCAATGGAATAGGCCATAA
>DATJXK010000011.1:0-4031 GCA_035500235.1 Pseudomonadales bacterium
CCGACCGGATGTCCTTGTACTTCGTATGGCCGTCCCCGCGCACGATGATATTCAAATCCGGGTCGTCCTCACGCATGCTGATGAGCTTTTGCAGCATATCATTCGCGCTGGCATAAGCGTCTTTGTTCAAATAGATCTGCCCGCTGGACTGGATGGAAATGTAGGTGGCCTTGGGCGGCTGCTCTTTAAGCCGCTTGGCTGCGGTCGGGAGTTTCAATTCCTTCTCCGTGACCGGCGGAAGCGTGGTGATAATGAAAATCACCAATAGCACAAACGCCAAATCCAGCAGCGGCGTAATGTTTAACTCCGTGAGCGAATGATGGACCGAACGCGAACACCTTTTCATGTAATAATGACCGTCGGCGGTTCCCCTTTCAGCGCACTCACAATGCGGCCGGCCAGCACTTCATTGGCGCTCTGGAGTTCTTCGGAGAGCGGACGATGATCCACATACACGTGCTCAATCTGGTTCGCAAACCGGCTGGCATAACCATCCAGTTCCTGCGTCAGGTGCCGGATCGTCGTCACCATGAAGTTGTAGGCAAACATTGCCGGGATCGCGACCAGCAAGCCCGTGACCGTCGTCAGCAACGCCGCCGCCACACCGGGCGCCATCGTCGTCAGCGTTGCCGCATGGCTTTCCGCGATTCCTGCAAACGTGGACATAACGCCCCAAACCGTTCCCAGCAACCCGATAAACGGGCCGCCCGCCACCGCCGTGGACAATACAATCATGCCTTTCTCCAGGGCGATCGCTTCCGCTCCGGCTGACTCTTCCAAAATAACCTTTACGGCCTCAAACGACGCCATGCTGATTTTGACTCTCGTAGATTTCGCCAAAAAATCGGTGTTGGTATGTTCACCTGCCGGAGGCACGCTGGAGGATAACGCAGCATTGACCACCACGGGATTGTTTTTCAATTGATAAGCCAATTCATCACAGCCGCGAATGTAAAGTTGATACGCCGGCGCGCCATCGAACTCTTTTTCTTCTCCCTTGCGCTGGATGTCCAGCGGGTCGCGCGTGGCGTTATAAGCTGTCAAAAATTTCTTGCTGGCCTTGCTGGCAATTAACAACTGCCGGAATTTTGTGATGATGATGCCCCAGCTAAAGAACGACAAAATCAGCAGGGTAAAAAACGTAACTTTACCTTCGGTCGTCGCGTTGGTGATCGCGTACGCCGCTGCATTCTGCGCCGCAAATATAGGAATAATACTTAACATCGTTTTGACATAATATCCGACCTGCCAAAGAACGAACGTTACAAAATTGTGACAATATCGGATGGCATGGATTCCCTTAAAAACCCTGCAAAATGCACATTTCATTGCCCCTCAGCCGGTAACATTAATTCACTTTTAAATTTCAAAGTTTTTGGCGTTTGTTTCTTGGATCGGACGACGATTGCCCCTCTCCCCTAAATGGGGAGAGGGATTAAGGGTGAGGGGTGAGAATACCCCCTCCGTATCGTCGATGATGCCTCGATTGAGGTGAAGATCTTTTCCATTTTCTTTTTGCCCAATCACTCCGTTCCCGCTCAAATAGGCCGCGTAACGGCATGCTGACCACGCTGCGCATCAAAAACCTTGCCCTGGTGACCGACCTGACGCTCGAGCTTCAGCCCGGCTGCAACGTTGTTACCGGCGAGACCGGTGCCGGCAAATCCATTATCATTGGTGCGCTCAACCTCGTCCTCGGCGAACGCGCCGACCGCTCGCTTATCCGCAGCGGCGAGGAAAGCTGCTCCGTCGAAGCCGTCTTCGACGTCGTTCATCTCCGCGCACCGTTGAAAAAATTTCTCGATGAAAACGGTCTCGAACCGTGTGAAGAAAACCGGCTCGTTCTCAAACGCACCTTCACCACCACTGGCGCCAACCGCCAGTTTATCAATGGCTCGCCCACCACGCTGGCTACCTTGGCCACCGTCGGCGAATGGCTTGTGGACATGCATGGCCCGCATGACCATCAATCGCTCCTGAACCCCGCCAAACAACTCCTGATTCTCGATGCCTATGGCCGTCTCGAAAAAGAACGCGAAGCATTCGGCGAACTGGTGCGCCGCCGCGGCGTGTTGGAGAGCGAGAAGTCCGCGCTCATTGTGGATGAAAAAACGTACGCGCAGCAACTGGACCTGCTCCGTTTCCAGGTGCAGGAAATTTCCGCCGCCCGTTTGCAACCCGATGAAGAGAAATCCGTCGAGGAGGAATTCCATCGTTCGAGCAATTCAGCCAAACTGCTCCAATTGAGCCAGGCCGCCATTGATGCCTTGAGCGAGAGCGAAAATTCCCTGCTCACCCAGGCCGGCGCGATTGGCCGTTCGTTGCAGGAATTGCAGCGCGTGGATTCCGGCGCGGCCAACCTGGCCGAACTGCATACGCAGGCAGTAGGCACCTTGCGCGACCTGCAGGCCGAGCTGTCGCGTTACGCCGAAAAAATTTCTCTCGACCCTGCCCGCCTCGCCGAGCTCGAAGAACGCCTCGATCTCATCCATTCGCTTAAACGCAAATACGGTGCGACCATTGATGAAATCAATGCGTTCGGGGATGAAGCAAAGAAGAAACTGCAATCGCTCGAAAGCCGCGATGAAGAATTGGCGCGCATCAACGCCCAATTGGAAAAGCTGGATGCCGAAATTAAAAAGGCCGGCCAATCACTCAGCGCCAAACGCAAAAAAATCATTCCGCAACTGTCCAAAGCCGCCAGCAAACAACTCGAAGACCTGGGCTTCAAACAGAGCAAATTCGATGTCGCCATTTCTGCGGCGGAAATTTCTTTATCCGGCCTGGACACCATTGAATTCCAATTCGCCCCCAACCCCGGCGAGCCCGCCAAGCCCTTGCGCGCCATCGCCTCCTCCGGCGAGATGGCCCGTGTGATGCTTGCCCTTAAAACCGTCCTCGCTGCCGAGGATGAAATCCCCGTGCTCGTCTTCGATGAAGTGGACGCCAACGTCGGCGGCGAAACCGCCAATGCCGTCGGCGAAAAGATGAAACAGATCGCCGCGCGGCGGCAAGTCCTGTGCATCACACACTTGCCCCAGGTGGCCGCGCCCGCCGGCGCGCATTACGTCGTGACTAAGCAAATCAAAAACGGCCGCACCATTTCCGAAATTCAATTGCTCGGCAAAAAAGAACGCGTCACCGAACTCGCCCGCATGCTCGGGGGCCAATCCGACGCCGCCCGCAAACACGCCGAGGCGCTGCTAAAATAATAGTGGGACAGGCGTCTCGCCTGTCTTCTGATGGGCGAGCATCCCCCGAACCGCCTCATCGCGCCGCGTAGCCCAGGCACGCCTGGAAGCGAAGAAAATCCGGATACGGGCCCGAACCCGAGTTCGGATTGGCCGACCAGGTTCGCGGGTCTTTCCAGCGCCAATATTCCGCATGGCCATCGGCAAAGGAAAAGTTGCATCCATGGGTATGCCACGAGGCGGGAAGATCTGTCTCCCATTGACTCCCCCCCACATCCGCAGCAAAGAAACCGTCATTAATGGTGGCCGGACTTTCATCCAAAAAAGCGATGGTCGAAGCCGGAGACGTATTTCTAATTTGGTTTTCTGAATACATCGGCAAAAAATTGGGATTTTGCGCGGCAGGTTGCCCGACACTATAAGGGGCCAATTGCGCCTGCATACTGTAACTGCGGTCGTGCCCGCTCAACTGGTCAGCCGGACAACGATAAACCCCCACATTATTGATATTGCCGTACAGCAATCCCATTTGCAGTAACGCAATATTGGTGGCGCCGTTGGGCGTGGACAGGTCTCCATAAACCCAGCTCGGCAGGTTGGTCCCTCCCAATCCTCCCGTCCCGGTCGTCGGATCATCAATCACGAAAAATCCATTATGGTCATTTTCATAAAGAGACCATGCCACCGCCAATTGCCGGTGATTATTGAGACAACTCGTTTGCCAGGCCTTTTGTTTGGCCATAGTCAGCACCGGCAATAGTATCGCTGCCAGAATGGCAATAATGGCAATGACCACCAGCAATTCGATCAATGTAAAACCGTTCAGTTTCGTCTTCTTTT
>DATJXK010000012.1:0-29749 GCA_035500235.1 Pseudomonadales bacterium
CTGTTTTCGGATCGCTTCGGATTGACCGAAGTATACCAGGCAGAGGGCTGAATAGTCAAGGTGAAAGGAGACAGTGACCATGACCAGAGAAACCAAAATTGAAAGCCGCCGGCCACAAAATCTAAATGTTGGTGTCCTTCCTTCCATTTACAAATTATTAAAATAAAAAATGCGGTGAATAACTTTTTGCGCAAATTCGTAGACTAAAAAAATTCATCGGACTAGGCTGGCAGTAGTTTCAACAGCAACAGGCATTGCCATATATACTTATGGCGAATTCAGAAAGAATCAAAGGAACTGCTCGCTTCGATGGCGTGGATGGTGGGGAAAACATCCACGTGCCATGCATTTCCCAAACCTTCTCCAACTTCGAGAACTTATGAACTGGCTAATCGAAACGCTCAGGGGAAATCCGGAAATCGCCATTTTTCTCGCGCTCGCGTTGGGGTTTCTGGTGGGCCAGGTGCGGCTGGGAAAATTCAGCCTGGGCAATGTGACGGGCGTCCTCCTTGCGGGCGTTTTAATCGGGCAATTGAACATCACGATCTCGCCCAATGTGAAGTCCGTGTTCTTCCTGATGTTTCTCTTCGCGGTGGGTTACAGCGTCGGGCCGCAATTCTTTCGTGGCCTGAAAAGTGACGGCCTGCCGCAAGTGCTTTTTGCCGTGATCCTGTGTGTGGCATGTCTGCTGTCAGCCTTCATCGCGGCCAAACTCGCCGGTTATAACATGGGCCAGGCGGCGGGACTGCTCTCGGGCGCCTGCACGATTTCCGCGGTCCTGGGTGTGGCCTCGGATACTATGGGCCAAATCGGCCTTACCCCGGATCAGCACAAAGCCATGGTTGACGCCATGCCGGTGGCTTACGCTGTGACCTACCTGTACGGCACAGCCGGCTCGGCGTGGTTCCTGGCATCGATCGGGCCGAAGCTGCTCCGGGTCAATCTCGCCAGGGAATGCGCCGACTACGAAGTAAAGATGGGCGGCGCAGCGGATGCGGGGGACCAAATGTCGGCTTACCGGCGTTTGACCACTCGTGCCTATCAGGTACGGGAAGGGTCAACGCTGGTAGGCAAGACAATCGCGGAGTTCGAAGCGCAGTTCACTGTGCCGCGCGTGTTTATTATGCGCCTTCGTCAGGGCGGAAAGGTTTGTGAGACAGCCCCGAAAACAGTCATCCGCGCCGGCGACGTCGTGGGATTAGCCGGGCCACGTGACTTGCTGTTGAAAATAGAACCCACGCTGGGTGCGGAAGTAGACGACCGCGAGTTGTTCGACGTTCCTATCGAGATTCTCGATGTTGTCGTCACCAACAAAGCGCTCGCCGGAAAGACATTGCTGCAAATCCGGCAGACCCAGGAAGCCGAAGAAGTGCGCGGCGTATTCCTGCGCAAACTCATCCGTACCGGCCAGGAAATGCCATTCAACGCGGGCACGAAAGTGGACCGTGGCGATATCGTCCAGTTGGTCGGTCCCGTGCAGGAGGTGGAAAAGGTGGCAAAGAAAATTGGTTATGCCGACCGCGCGACGGAGAAAACGGATGTCGTATTTATGGGTTTCGGTATTGTCATTGGCGCGCTCATTGGCGCCATCGTGATCCATGTTGGCAATGTGCCATTGAGCTTAAGCACGAGCGGTGGCGCGCTCATGGCCGGGCTGGTCTGCGGCTGGTTGCGTTCCGTCAACCCGATGTTTGGAAGGATTCCCGGGCCAGCGCTCTGGGTGTTCAATAACATCGGATTGTGCACGTTTATTGCCGTGGTTGGCATCACCTGTGGCCCGCAATTTGTCAGCGGATTAAAAGCCGCGGGCTTAAGCCTGTTTCTGTGGGGCGTATTCGTTACGACTGTTCCTTTCGTCATAGGCATCTTTGCCGGCAAATACATTTTCAAAATGCACCCGGGAATTCTTTTGGGTGCCTGTGCGGGTGCGCGCACCACGACCGCGGCCCTGGGAGCCATCCAGGACGAGGCCAAAAGCAAGGTGCCCGCGCTCGGTTACACCATCACTTATGCCGTCGGCAATACGCTCCTCATCATCTGGGGCGTGGTGATTATTTTAATGATGAAATAAAAAAAGTTTAAAACTAGAAAGGACGGTTATGACCAAGGCACAAACTTCTTCGCAAAAAAAGGCCCTGCCCACAGGCATCCTTGACCAATTCAACCTGGATATCCCGGAGCATTTTCCCGAGCACAGTCTTAATCCCCGCGCGGCGGCAAACATCGTGAACAGTGAAGCATGGACGGATGCCAGCCCCATGCTGAATCTGTCCTCGTTCGTGACCACTTTTTACGAGCCGGAGGAGGCGGAGGTCGCCCGCGCAAACATCACGAAGAACTACATTGACCACGACATGTATCCGCAGCTCTTCGCCATGGAGAAGCGAATGGTCAACTGGCTGCATGGCTTGTGGAACGGCCCAAAACACGCCGAACCCTACGGCACGGCGACTGTTGGCTCATCGGAAGCATGCATGCTCGCCGGCTTGGCCCATAAATGGAACTGGCGGCAGGCACGCGAGAAGGCCGGCAAGGATGCCAGCAAGCCGAATATGGTCACCGGCGGCAACGTGCAGATCGTGTGGAAGAAATTTTTGCGTTACTTCGATGTCGAACCGCGCATTGCGCCTCTCGAGGTTGGCAATTACCGGCTGACCACCAAACATCTCGACAAGCTAGTGGATGAAAACACCATCTGCGTCGTGGCCATCGCCGGCCAGACATTCACCGGCGAGGATGACGATATCCAGGAGATTCACGACTGGCTGGATAAATATGAAAAGCGCACGGGCATCAATATTCCCATGCACATTGACGGCGCTTCCGGCGGGTTTGTAAACCCATTCCTCTATCCCGATTACGAATGGGATTTCCGCCTGCCGCGTGTGCAATCCATTAATGCCTCCGGCCACAAATTCGGCCTGACGCCGCCCGGCCTGGGCTGGGTGGTTTTCAAGGAGCGCAAAATTTTCAACGAAGACCTGGTATTTTACGTGAACTATCTCGGCGGAGAAAGCCCACGGCCACGCTGAACTTCAGCCGCAACGCCATGCAGGTCGCCGTGCAATATTATATGTTCCTGCGCCTGGGCCGGGAAGGCTACACCTCCATCATGCGCCATGCGCTCAACAACGCCCAGCGCCTCGCGGAGCAACTGGTCGAAAGCGGTTATTTCGAAATCATGAATAAGACCCAGCGCATTCCCGTGGTGGCGCTGACGCTCAAATCCAAATTCAAAAACTTTTCGGAGTTCGACGTCTCCGCCAAAGTCCGCGAACGCGGCTGGGTTTTGTCCGCCTACACCATGCCGGCCAATGCGGAAAAAGTTCGCTCCCTGCGCATCGTCGTGCGCCCTCACCTGAATCGCAACGTCATAGATCTGCTCGCGACCGATATCATCAAGGCCTGCGAATTTCTGAAAGCCAATGGCGGAAATGCAAAGCCGCCCGAATTGCACAAACACAAGGCGTACAAAACAGACCAGAAATGCTGAAATGGATTTGATCCAACATATCCTGAAAGCCGCGCCCGAAATAGCGCTGTTCGTCTCACTATTCTTGGGATACGCCATTGGACACATCAAAATCAAGGGCTTCAGCCTGGGCGGAGTCGCCGGCTCGCTGATTGTCGCGCTCTTGATTGGGCAGTTGGGTGTTCCACTGCCCGATGCCTTGAAAGCGGTTTGCTTTGCATTATTTATCTACTCCGTCGGCTTCAGCAGCGGGCCGGAATTTTTTGGCGGGCTCAACCGTTCCTCAATCAAACTCGTCGCCTCCTCCGTGGTCCAATGCGTCACTGCCCTGGTTGCCGTGCTGGTCATGGCGCATCTTTGCAGTTTTGGCAAAGGCTATGCGGCCGGCGTGGGCGCGGGATCCCTGACCGAAACCGCCATGATGGGCACCGCCGGCGATGCCATCTCCCGCCTCGGTTTGCCCGCGGATGAACGGGCCCGGTTGACCAGTCAAATGGCTGTCGGTTTTGCCATTACCTACATCTTTGGTACGATAGGCGTCATCATCTTCATGCGCAGCATTGCGCCGCGTTTGATTGGCGTGGACATTAAAAAGGCAGCGCGTGATTTGGAAGTGGAATTGTCCCAGGGCGGAAAAGTTTCGCGCCCCGGCTATATCACGCCTTTCCGGCCGGTTGTCTCCCGCGCCTTCCAGGTGATCGGGGACGGCGCCGTTAACCGCACCGCAGGCGAATTGACGCAAAAATTTGAGCGGGCATCCATTGAACGAATCGTCCGTGGCGATGCCATCATTGAACCCAGGCCGGACACGGTGGTGCAAGCCGGCGACATTGTCGGTGTTTCCGGGCTTTTGAAATCCGTTGTTGCCGCCGGTGAATGCCTCGGACAAGAGGTAGAGAGCAAAGAGGCGCTTTCATTCTCCATGGAAATTTCCCGCGCCGTCATCACGAACAAAGACATCATCGGTAAATCACTGGTCGAGGTTCGCGACCAGATCGGCCTGAAAAACCTGGAAGGCGTTTACCTGGCCGGCCTCAAACGGCAGGGCCTGCCACTCCCTATCATGGCCAATACTATAGCGCGCCGTGGGGACGTATGGGAACTGGCCGGGCGGCCTGCTGAAGTGGAACGTATGGCCGGCTTCCTGGGCCGCGCTGAACCACCCGGCGGAAAAAGCGACCTCGCATTTCATGCCCTGGGCATTGTCCTGGGGACACTACTTGGATTGCTTTCCGTGGAGGTGGGTGGTATTCCCGTGACCCTGGGAGTTGGCGGCGGCGTGCTGGTAACCGGCCTGTTTTTCGGGTGGCTGCACGTGCGTTACCCGGTCTTTGGCGCGTTGCCTCAACCAGCCCAATGGATTCTTTCCGAATTTGGTTTGAGCGCCTTCGCCGCGGTGATCGGTTTGTCCGCCGGCCCGAAAGCTGTTGCTGCGATCCAGGAACAGGGAATCATGCTGCTGGTGGCCGGGGCCATTTTGACCCTCCTTCCGTTGATTGTAGCGCTTTATTTTGGAAGGTTCGTTCTGAAATTAAACCCAGTCGTGCTGATGGGGGCGATGTGTGGCGGGCAAACTGTCGCCGCCGCTTTAACTGCGGTAAATGAAACCACCGAAAGCATGACTCCTGTCCTGGGATTCACCGTCACGTATGCGGTTTCCAATGTGCTCCTCGCCGTCTGGGGACCGGTGGTTGTCGCACTGACTAAATAAATAAAAAATCTAATGCCTATGAAAGCTACTATTCCCAAACCCAGTTCCACCTCACAGGCGCGTCAAAAGGCCCTGCTCAGGCTCAGCCCGTTTGAACTCAAAGACGAACTCATCAAACTCGCCCAGGTGGCCGAGCATGACCAGGTGGCCCAATTCCTCAACGCCGGCCGCGGCAACCCCAACTGGATTTGTACCACGGCTCGCGAGGCCTTTGGCACACTCCTGCGTTTCGGCATCGAAGAATCCCGCCGCGATGTTTCGATCCCTGACCTGGGCCGCATGATCGTGAAAAGCCCCGGCCTTGGCCAGCGGTTCGAAAAATTTTTAAAGCGCAACGCCGGCGCTCCCGGCGCCAGGCTCCTGCGCAACACTTGGGATTACGGCATCAAAAAATTGAAGTTTGATGCCGACTCTTTTGCCCATGAACTCGCCGAGGGCATCATCGGCGACATGTATCCGGTGCCGGACCGCATGCTGCGTCACTGCGAACGGATTGTGCACGAATATCTCGACAAGGAAATGTGCAACGGCCGCCCGCCCGCCGGCAAATTTGACCTCTTTGCTGTCGAAGGCGGCACCGCGGCGATGTGTTATATCTTCGATACGCTGATGCAAAATGGCCTGTTGCATCGTGGTGATTCCATCGCGCTCGGCGTGCCGACCTTCACGCCCTACATCGAAATCGCGCACATGGATCGGTTCGCCTTCAAAGTGGTCAACGTGGACGCCAGCGTCGAATGCCGCAAAGACGGCGCGCATACCTGGCAATATGCGGATGCACAGATCGATAAATTGAAAGACAAGCGCGTCAAGGCGTTCTTCCTCGTCAATCCCAGCAACCCTCCGTCCTTCGCCATGCGCGCCAGCTCAATGCAACGGCTGGTGAAACTCGTAAAGACCAAACGACCGGACCTGATCATCATTACGGACGATGTCTACGGCACGTTCGTTCCCGGTTTCCGTTCCTGCATGGCCGAACTGCCGCAGAACACCATCGGCGTTTATTCGTACTCCAAGCATTTCGGCTGCACCGGCTGGCGGCTGGGCGTCGTGGCGGTGCACCGGAACAATATTTTCGACAGGATGATCGCGAAGCTGCCCGCCAAAACGCGCGCGGCCTTGAACCATCGCTATGGCACCATCTCGCTGGAACCGGCGAAATTGAAATTCATCGACCGCATGGTGGCAGACAGCCGCATGGTCGCGCTCAATCACACCGCCGGCTTGTCCTTGCCGCAGCAAATCCAGATGGCGCTCTTCTCCTCGTTCGCACTGCTCGACAAAGCCAACAGCTATAAACAACTTTGCCAGCTCATTTGTCACCGCCGGTTTCACGCGCTGTTCGACGGCCTCGGCCTGTCCTTGCCGGAGGATAAAACGCGCGCGGCTTATTATGTTGAATTGGATCTTATGGTCTGGGCGGAAAAAGAATACGGCCCGCAATTCGCCGCGTTTTTGCGGAAGAATTATCAGTGCACCGATGTGCTTTTCCGCCTCGCGGAACATTGCGGTGTGGTCTTAATGCACGGCGGCGGTTTCGGCGGCCCGGATTGGTCCGTCCGCGTTTCGCTCGCCAACCTTGCCGAGGAGACCTATCCAAAAATCGGCAAGTACCTTCGCGAAACGGCCCAGGGCTACGTCGAGGAATGGAACGCCGCCCGAAAATCGAAGAAGAAATAAATTTAATCGAATCAATCAGGGAATTATAAAAGGAAACCGATCGTTAACCTAAAATCAATAAGTCGAGTATGAAAACAACTAACTATCTGTTTGGCATGGTCGCGGCGGCGGCATTGGCGTTCGCGCCGGTCGCGTTCGCAAAACCTAAAATTGTCATCCTGGCCACTGGCGGCACGATCGCCGGCGCGCAAGCCAGTTCATCCCAGGTCGGTTATACTTCCGGGAGCTTCTCAGTGGATGACCTTATCAAAGCCGTCCCGCAACTCTCCGACCTCGCTGACTTGAGCGGCGAGCAGGTCGCCAACATCGGGAGCCAGACAATGAATCACGACGTGTGGCTCAAACTCGCCAAACGGGTGAATGAAGTCCTCGCCGATACCAACACGGACGGCGTCGTGATTACGCACGGCACGGATACCATGGAGGAAACCGCCTACTTCCTCAGCCTCGTCGTGAAGAGCGATAAGCCGGTCGTCCTCGTCGGCTCCATGCGCCCTGCCACCGCCATCGGCGCGGATGGCCCGGCAAACCTTTACAACGCCGTTGCGCTGGCGGCCAATCCCGATGCGCGCGGCCTTGGGCCGCTGGTGGTCCTCAACGATGAAATCCATTACGCCCGCGAAGCGCAGAAAATGAACACCACCGAGCTGAACACTTTTCATTCGCCCAACCGTGGTCGTGCCGGTGTCATTAATGTCGGTCATGCGCATTTCTTCAACAAAAACACCACGCGCTTCGGCGTTAACAGCGAATTCTCAGTGGATGGAATGACTCCCAATGACCTGCCGGATGTGGCAATCGTTTATTCCTACGAAAACCTCGGCCCGGACATGATCAACTTTCTGGTGAAGAACGGCGTCAAAGGCATCGTCCTGGCCGGTGTTGGTGATGGCAATACGACGGACGCGGCCATTGCCGCTTTGGCCGATGCCGCGAAGCAGGGTGTCGCCGTTGTGCGCTCCTCGCGCACCGGCAGCGGCCTGGTTGTGCGCAATGTCGAAGTAAATGACGACAAGTACGGCTTCATCGCTGCGATGGAATTGAGTCCGCAAAAAGCCCGCGTCCTCCTGATGCTCGGCCTGACCAAAACCAGCGACCCCAAAAAGCTCCAGGAATATTTCATGGAGTACTAATTCAGCCGCAAATAACGATTGTAAATATATGAGAACAACTATTTCCCGAACCTGGGTTTTTTCCACTGTCGTATTGGCCATTTCTCTCTTCGCGTTTACTGGCTGCTCGCAGGTCCAAACGACAACCCAAACTCCCGAAACACCCGTCGCCGCTCCGGTTCCAACGGATGCCAGCGAATTATCCCCCGCCGATTTGCAGGCGGCCGTGGATGAGGCCTATGCCAAATACAAGGATGATCATTCCGGCAAGAATGCCGACTACATTCCCTACCTCGCCGGTGTGGATTCCAATCTCTTCGCCGTGGTCATTGTCACTACCGACGGCCATGTTTACAGCGCCGGGGATACGAACTATCTCTTCTCCATCCAATCCTGTTCCAAGGTCTTTACCATGTCCCAGGTCATGGAGGAATCCGGCCCAGACGCCGTCCTGAAAAAAATCGGGGTTGAGCCGACCGGCATGCCTTTTAATTCCATCGTGGCCCTCGGGTATTACGGCAATAAAGCCGTCAATCCACTGGTCAATGCTGGAGCCATTGCTGCTGTCAGCATGGTCAAGGCGGATAACGCCCAAGACCGTTGGAACAAAATTCTCGCCTACCAGAGCAAGTTCGCCGGCGAACCGCTTCACCTGATTGACGAAGTTTACAAATCAGAATCAGACACAAACTTCCGCAACCGCGGCATCGCCTGGATTCTTTATAACAATGGCAATCTCTTTTGCGACCCGCCGGAAGCGACGGATGTTTACACGAAAGAATGTTCGATTGGTGTCAGCGCCAGGGAATTGGGAATCATGGGCGCCACCCTGGCCGATCGCGGCATCAATCCTATCACCAAGGAACGCTGCATCGAATCCAAATATGTCCCGCGTGTGCTGGCCGTCATGATGATGGCGGGATTTTACGATGAGTCCGGCGAATGGGCCTTTCGCGCCGGGCTGCCGGCCAAAACTGGCGTAGGCGGCGGCATCGTGGCCATCGTGCCGGAAAAAATGGCCATCGTCGCATTTGCGCCCCCGCTCGATACCGCCGGGAACAGCATCCGCGCCACCGAAGCCATTGATTATATCGTGGATAAACTCGACGTGGATATCTTCGGTTCCCTCAAGTAACCCTCAACCCCCGAAATCCTATGAAAGCGAAAAGTAAAATGACGAAGCTTCTGTTGTGCGGCACTGCACTCATCGCTGCGGGCGGGATGGCGGCACGGGCCCAAACCTCCGATTCATCTGAGATCGACCAATTAAAAGCGCAGATGCAGGAGATGCAGAAGAACATGGATGCCATGCAGGAAAAAATCAATGAGCTGGAACAGGAAAAAGCCACGGCGAACCAGAACCAGGCCCCGGCCCATACCGCACAGCCGGCCGCTCCGGTCGCGAACTATGAAAGCTCAAACACCAACGTTTTTGCGGGCATGGCCAGCCCGATTAAGGACCGCGGAGCGTTGAACGACCAGCAGGTGCCCGCTCCCCGGCTGGACAATGATACGCTCGATCCAAAATATTACGGCTTTTTCCAGATTCCCAACACGCCGGCCATCATGCAATTAAATGCCAAACCCCGCGTGGATGCGATGGCTGATACCAAGAACACCGGCAACCCCGATCGTTTTGTGACCGCAACCATCCCTACCAGCGGCGGTGGCGGTGGCCCGCAGTTTAATATGACCGCCCGGGGTTCCCAGTTGAGCATGGATGTGCGCGCGCCCAGCCTGCCCGGCGATTTTCGTTTTTACTATCAAAATGATTTCTTTGGCAGCGGCGGCGGCTCCATGCCCTATCGCCTCCGGCAGTTGTACGGGCAATTTTACAATGTTACCGCGGGATTCACTTACAGTATCTTTGAAGACCCGGACGTCTGGCCGGATACCGTGGATTATGAAGGCCCGGACTCCGCCATCTTTGCCCGGCAGGCCACCGTGCGCTACATGGTTCCCCTGGGCGACGGATTCCAGATGAACTTCGGCTTGCAACAACCTTCCTCAGATATTGATACGGATAACACTACCGCCACGGCCGTAAATCATGCGCCCGATGGCGGGTTTAACATCCGTTGGGAAAACAGCGAGCGCGGACATGTCCAGTTGGCTATGATCTTCCGAGACCTTGGTGCCAATGATACGACGTTGGGGAATCAGAATGTCCTGGGATGGGGCATGAATTTTTCGGCGAACCTCGATACCTTTGGCAAAGACACTCTGCAAGCCCAGATTACTTACGGCGATGGCATCTTCCACTTCTGCAATGACAACTTTACCTATACCGGTTTCGCCGGCGGTGACGCGGCGTTTAACTCTGCGGGCCAGTTGAAAGCATTGGCGTATGTGGCACCCATGCTTGGTTACACGCACTATTGGTGTGACGACTTCCGTTCTACGGTGTCCGCCGGTTACGTAAATTTGGAAAACCAAAGCAGCCAAACCGGTGCCGCCTATCATCAAACGGTTTATACCAGCGCCAACCTGGTGTGGCAGATACGCAAACGCCTGAGCGTTGGCCTGGAAAGCCTTTACGGCTACAAACAGGATCAGGATCAGGATCACCGCGCGGTCTGGCGGTTCCAAACCGGATTGGTTTACTCGCTGTTCTAGGGTATAAGTAATCCCCGTGGCGGCCCAGATACACGAACAATTCACGTTTCCGATTTACTTCGATCTCGGGGCGACGTTCCTTTACGCGCTGACCGGCGCGCTGGTGGCCATTCGGCGCCAATATGACATCATTGGATTGTTTGTTTTGGCGCTGGTCAGCGGCGTCGGGGGCGGGTTGATGCGCGACTGCATCTTTATCCAAAACGGTCCGCCGCTGGCCATCAAAGACGAGCGCTACCTGTACGCGGTGATTGCCGGTTGCCTGGCCGCGGCGTTGTTCAGCCACCGGATGGATCGCCTCCAAAAAGTAGTTCTGTTTGCCGATGCCCTGGGCCTGGGCGCTTATGCGGTGGTCGGTGTTTCACGGGCATTGAATGCCGATTTTTCCATCGTAGCGGCTATCATGATCGGCGTCATCAACGCCTCCGGCGGCGGCCTTTTGCGCGACGTACTCGTAAATGAAGAACCGCTCCTCTTCAAACCCGGCCAGGTTTACGTGCTGGCGGCGCTGGCCGGCGCGAGCCTGTTCGTTCTCTTTCTCAAGGAATTTCATGAACCAATCAGGGTAGCCGGCCTCTGGGCCGTCGGTGTCACGTTTCTGGTCCGTCTGCTGGCCATCATCTTCAATTGGAAAACCGTGGCCGTGGTTCGCCGGCCTCCCGCCGACTCGCCCGCACCCCCACCTGCAGATGGGAAAGACAAATAAACCACTTCGTAGTCGATGGCGGTAAACTTTGCCGTTTCGGTGGGGCGAGACTCCGTCGAGCCCTGAAATTAATGGCACACAAATTGCAGTACCTTAGGACGTCGACTGGTTTTTTGGGGAGGCGCAGTCTTCGTAACTGAATTTGTTGTTTAAGTATGAAAAAGATTTTTGCACTGCCCAAAATCCTCATTTATCAGCACCTGGGCTTTCTCACGATTATCGTCATTTGTTGGCTGAATGAACTGCTCCGGTTGCCTTCCTTGATCTTTTCCGATCATCCCTTCGCGTTCTTTTTCCGCAAATCGACACTGGACATATTGCTGGTCCTGGCCGTCTGGCTGCTGGTGAGCGGCGTCACGCGCCGGCTCCTCGAACGGGTCAGGCACCTGGAAGGATTCCTCCGTGTTTGCTCCTGGTGCCGGCGCATTGATTACCATGGCCGTTGGATGTCTCTGGAGGAATTTATGCAGCAAAGCTTCGATACCCCCACCACGCACGGCATTTGCCAGGAATGCCTGCGCCGGCAAACCGAGGCGCTCGAGCGGGCCAAACGATCGCGCGAAAATGGCGGAACATCTAGGGGCGCCAACGACCCTGCGTTACCTTGATTTCCCCCATTGCGTGAACAACTAGGAGTCAAGTTCCGATTGCCAAACTTGAGCGTTGATGGTTGATAGTGGATAGCAAACCGCCTTCGCAGGATGGCGGCGGCCAGATTGTTCTTTGACATAGTGAGACGGAATTGAAAGAGGGCGAAAGCGGCGATGAATCGCCGCACTCCATACGCTTTGCGAGGACGTTTGACTTACAACCGTCACGGTAGCGTCTGGAGTGCGCGTGCTTTAGCACCGCTTTTCTGACCCTATTTCTACTGCCGGTGAATTAACCCAAATCAAGCCCTCAAATAAAAAACAAACCAAAACCAAACCAAAACAGGCCAAAAATTTAAACCTGTTTAATTCTATTCAAGCCTATTCAAGACCCCCGGGGGGTGGGGCCCATTGCGCCTTTGGGGAGGAATTGACCGTTAAGCGAGAGGGCAAAATTGCGAAACGAACCCAATTTCGTGTTGTTGGTGTTTTTCGTGGTTAAAATCATCTTCTGCTGGCATTTTGTAAGTTCCATGGTATCGCAAAATGGCATTTTAGACGCGCTCAGGACGGTGAAATATCCGGGCTACTCGCGCGACATCGTTTCCTTTGGATTGGTGAGGGAAGTCAACGCCGCGAACGGCGCGGTCAGCATTTCACTTCAATTGACCTCGGCCAATCCCGAGGCCGCGCAACAAATCAAAGCGGAGATCGAGCAGATCGTGAAAGGCTTGTCCGGCGTCAAGATGGTGCATGTAGACATCAAGATGCCTGCCGCCGGCCAGCCGCCCGTGGGGAAAAATCCCTTCGACAGCCAGGCGCGCGTCCCCGGCCTCAAACGCATCATCGCCATCGCCAGCGGCAAAGGCGGCGTAGGCAAGTCCACCTGCGCGGTGAACCTTGCGTGCGCGCTGCAACATCTCGGCGCAAATGTGGGCCTGCTCGACTGTGATATCTACGGCCCCAGCGTTCCGCTGATGATGGGTGTGCATGTAAAACCGACCGTAAGCGAAGCGGAAAAATTAGTTCCGCCTGTCGGGCATGGCGTGAAGGTGATGAGCATTGGCCTGCTGCTCACGGACGACCAGCCGGTGATTTGGCGCGGGCCGATGATTACCAAGACCATCCAGCAATTTCTCAACGCCGTGGAGTGGGGCGAGCTCGATTTTTTGCTGGTGGATTTGCCGCCAGGCACGGGCGATGCGCAGCTCTCCCTTTGCCAAACGGTGCCACTGGACGGCGGTGTCATCATCACCACGCCGCAAGAGGCGTCGCTGGGCGTGGTGCGCAAAGGCGTGGCGATGTTCCACAAAGTAAACGTGCCCATCCTGGGCATCGTGGAAAATATGAGCTACTTCACCGCGCCGAACGGTGAGCGCGTAGAAATTTTCGGGCACGGCGGCGGCCGGCAGGAAGCCGCGCGGCAGGACGTTTCGTTTTTGGGCGAAGTGCCGATCTTCACAGAGATTCGCGAGGGCGGCGATTCCGGGATGCCGATTGTCGTTTCCGCGCCCAACCATCCGGCCGGACGCGTCTTTATTGAAATCGCGGAAGCATTGCGGAAGAAATTTGATTAATACCGGGATTGCTTTTTTTGGCCGGTTCACATCTAATCACAACATGATAAAAATTCTCAGGATGATTATTCTCGTGCTGGTGATTCTCGGCCTGGGTTTGTTTATCGCTGAACGGTTCGGCGTTAAATTGCCGTTTATCAATAAATGATTGCCGGTGTCCGGTTGCTAAAACATTTGATTCCAGCCGCTGGCTGTGGCATTCTATGCAGCATAGGTAAAACCATTTTTACGAATTTATGAGCCAACCAAAAATCATTGCTTATTTGAAACCGTCTTGCGGCTGGAGCATGGGCGTGCGCGCCGTGCTCAAGAAATACGAACTGCCGTATGAAGACCGCGATATTATCAACGATCCCCTGCAACGGCAGGAGATGATCGAGAAGAGCGGCCAGATGCTCAGCCCCTGCGTGGAAATCAACGGCAAAATGCTGGCGGACATCAGCGGCGAAGAAGTGGAAGCTTGGATGCTGGCGAACAAAATCGTCGTGCCCAATGAACGCAAACCCGACGCCCCAATCAACCAGCCCTGCGCCCATGAAATGCCGCAAACGGCCGGCATCAATTTCCGGCATTAAGCTAACGCCTTAAAACGAGGGCGCGAAGGTGAAAGCCTTCGCGCCTTTTTTTTCTGAGGGCAAAGGAACGTGGGCATTTTTCAAAACACTATTAAAAATGGCCGCCGGCTTTCTGGAAACTGGAAAGTCCCAATTGCTACCTTTGCTGGAAATTGCTTTGATTTCACCACACTCAAAACAAATCACGAAATCTACTGCTACTCCATTTTTTAGAGCGCGAATTCCGTGACGGGGATTGAAACAATCAGCCATTTGACCACCTTCCGCAATGCCATCGCTGAGCGAGGTCACGAGGTTGGTTCTTTCCGCTCCTTGTTCAATTTTGATTTGGCCAAGAATTGCCAGATGGAAAAATGTATTTGTTTCTTTAGATTCCTGGCCTGGGTCCAATGAATAGAGGGTGAATTCATCTGCACCTTCAAGGAAATGTCTAAGATCCGAAGGAAGATGGTCGGCCGTCGGGATCCATCCCGGTGATTGATTAGTTCCGATATCCGTCCGGACGATATCGGATTGCGCTGTCGAGACTGCTAAAATCATGATAAAAAATATGGTTACAGTTCTTGTTTTCATAATTCCTAGGACAGCTTCGGCAAGTTTTTGCTCCTGAATAGCTAACACCCCCTTAAATCAGATTGCTAGTTTTTAAATCCTTCGCCATTTTTCCTGCAATGCAAACTGTTTCTTCCATCACCGCCATGCAGCGGCTGGCCAAAAAATGGCAGCGCGCCGGCGAAGGCATCGGCCTGGTGCCGACGATGGGTTATTTGCATGAGGGTCATCTGAGCCTGGTGCGGGAGGCGCACAAACGCGTCGGCAAACACGGCCACGTGGTCGTGAGCATTTATGTGAACCCGACGCAGTTCGCGCCCACGGAAGATTTTTCAAAGTACCCGCGCGACTTGAAACGCGACCTAAAAATGCTCCGCGAGTGTGGGGTGGACGTGGTCTTCACTCCGAAAGATTCAGAAATGTACCCGGATCGCAGCCCGGTGCCGACGGGCTATAGCACGTATGTCGTCGAGGAAAGGCTGTCGCAAACGATGGAAGGAGCGTCGCGGCCCACACATTTCCAAGGCGTGACGACGGTGGTGGCCAAGCTGTTCAACATCGTGCAGCCGGACGTGGCCGTGTTCGGACAAAAGGATTTCCAGCAGGCAGCAGTTATCCGGCGCATGGTGCGGGATTTGGATTTCCCGGTGCGAGTCATCGTCGCGCCCACCGTGCGCGAGAAGGACGGTCTGGCGATGAGTTCGCGCAATAAATATCTCGAAGGCGACTTGCGTCGGCAGGCGACGATACTGCGGCGCGCCATTGATATGGCGCGAGCTGCGCTGAAAAAATCTAAAAGAATCCCCTTGGCGCGGCTGAAGGCTGACGTAGGCGCGATGATTGAAAGTGAGCCGGACGCGCGGTTGGATTATGTAGAATTTTTTGATCCGGACTCACTCGTGCCGGTCGCGGAAATTACGAGTGGCGTGCAAATAGCCTTAGCGGTGTTTGTGGGCAAAACGCGGTTGATTGATAATGAGAGGCTTTAACGGTGGGGCTATGGATAAATTGTTGGCCAGAGCGAGGTTCTTTCTTTACGAAAAGAAACGTTATAAGAGTGCGATAGCGGTTGCCAAAAAAGTACTGTTGTCAGACAAGAATAATGACGAAGCCTTATTTTACGTGGCGCACGGTTTATATTACATGGGCCATTTGAAGCAATCGTTGCAATATTGGAAACGGTTAAAAAAGATTAATCCCACCGATGAAAATCTTCATTTGAACATGGGAGCGTGTTACGAAGATTTGGGCAATCGGCGGCTGGCAATCCAATATTATAAACGTGAACTCAAATTAAATCCGGTTTCCGGAGAAGCACTCTACAATTTAGGTGGGCTCTGTTACCGCGCCCGGAGATATCGATTGGCTGCCGCCTATCTTGAGCGATGCTATTCCCAGAAGCATGCTATAGAGGCCTGTGTTGGTAAACTGGCTCATTCTTATTTTAAAACGAACCAGCTCGAAAAAGAACAGATTTTGTATGAAGAATTTTTGCAAACCAAGCCAAACGATACGTGGGCATTGAATAATCTGGGATCTCATTTAATGGGCCAGGGAGAATATCATCGCGCCTTGCTTCGATTGAAGAAAGCCGGGCGAATAGACCCAAAGGATCGTCTTGTGAAGAAAAATATCCGAAAAGCGGAAAGAATACTTCGAAAACTGCACGCAACTCAGAGCGCATAACAGAGGCATGCTCTTTTTCTTCGTGCGCTCTTCTGTTAGATAGCCAGCGGACAATTTATCTTCGCGCCTTTGCGCCTTTGCGTTAATTTCATACCGGATGAAGCAATTCGACTATCTCGTTCTAGGCAGCGGCATCGCCGGGCTCTCGTTTGCGCTCAAGGTGGCGCCGCATGGGAAGGTGGCCATCGTCACGAAAAAGGACCGTGCGGAATCAAACACCAATTACGCGCAGGGTGGCATCGCGGCGGTGACGGGCAAGGACGATTCCTTTGAACTCCACGTGCGGGACACGCTCGAAGCAGGTGCAGGATTGTGCAAGGAAAAGGTGGTGCGGACCATTGTCGAGGAAGGCCCGGCGCGCATCCATGAGCTGATTGAATTTGGGATGAAATTTTCCGAATCGGAAAATCGCGCGGATGATGGCTCAAAGGAACTTGATTTGGGGCGTGAAGGCGGCCATTCGCGCCGCCGGATTCTGCACGCGAAAGACATGACGGGCCATGAAATTGAAGCCGCATTGCTCAACGCAATTTCAAAGCAGCCAAACATTTCGATTTTTGAAAATCACCTGGCGATTGATTTGATCCCGAGCTGGAAGTTCGATCTCAAGGACGGCAACCGCTGCCTGGGTGCGTACGTTTACGATAAGAAAAAAAATCGCGTGGAAACGTTTGCGGCGCGGATGACGCTGCTGGCCACCGGCGGTTGCGGCAAGGTTTATCTGTACACGACCAACCCGGACATCGCCACCGGTGACGGCATGGCCATGGCCTATCGTGCCGGCGCCAGCGTGGCCAACATGGAGTTCGTCCAGTTTCATCCCACATGCTTGTATCATCCCAAGGCGAAATCATTTCTCGTCAGTGAAGCCGTGCGCGGCGAAGGCGGCATTTTAAAAAACCTGGAAGGCGCGGAATTTATGGACAGCGTGCATCCGTTGAAATCACTTGCTCCGCGAGACATCGTCGCGCGCGCGATTGACAGCGAGATGAAACGCACCGGCGCAGATCATGTGGTGCTGGACATCACGCACAAGCCCGCGCGATTCATCATCGACCGTTTCCCCAACATTTATAAGACCTGCCTCGGCTACGGCATTGATATTACGAAGGAACCGATTCCCGTCGTCCCGGCGGCG
The DNA here is from genome assembly GCA_035500235.1 of Pseudomonadales bacterium. Lineage (GTDB taxonomy): Bacteria > Verrucomicrobiota > Verrucomicrobiia > Limisphaerales > UBA11358 > UBA11358. The sequence goes on from DATJXK010000012.1 coordinate 17,416, forward strand.
CATTATCAATGCGGCGGCGTGGTGACGAATATTGACGGTGAGACGGATATCCAGGGGCTTTTTGCCGTGGGCGAAGTCGCCTGCACAGGACTACACGGCGCGAACCGCCTGGCGAGCAATTCACTTTTGGAAGCGCTGGTTTGCGGGCATCGCGCCGCCGAGAAAGTGATTAGCCAGCCGCCGCCCGCCATGGGGCAATTTTCCATTCCGCCGTGGCAGTCCGGCAATGCCACCAACGCAGACGAACTGGTCGTCGTCTCCCACAACTGGGATGAAATTCGCCGGCTCATGTGGGATTACGTCGGCATCGTGCGCACCAACAAGCGACTCGAGCGCGCGCAAAACCGCCTGGCAAATTTGCAGGAGGAAATCCGCGAGTATTATTGGAATTTTATTGTGACGAGCGACCTGCTGGAGCTGCGCAACATCGCCACCGTGGCGGAACTCATTGTCCGTTGCGCCCTGGCGCGGCCCGAGAGCCGCGGCTTGCATTACAACCTGGATTTTCCCAATGCCAATCCGGGCTGGGCGCAGCGCGATACTGTTTTGCGGCGCTAATTTTTCCCGCGCATCTCGTCGAGCGATGTTTTGGCCGACGTGATTAAATTCTCAAATTGTGTGAACTGGTCGGCGCTGAGCGGAATTTTTTCCGTATCATCAAACTGCACGTACAATTGAATGGCGCTTTGCCGCCGGTCAACATGCGCGCCGACGCGCACACCCGAGCGCGTGGTAAAACTGGCATCAAACCCCGGCATCGGCGTGACCTGGTAGGAAATCTTGCTGAGAAAATCCAGAGCGCGAATCATGCCGTCCAACTCCTCGTAATCCACCACCAGGGAACCGTGCGCCTGGCCTGCCGATAGCGCCACAGAAATACCGTACATTTTCTGGTTAATCGTAACGTTATTCGATTCCTTGCAACGTACAGAAATCGTGCCGCCCTCGGCCGAGATGGAACCGGTTTCGCCGAAGCCTTTGACCATAATGGAGTCCGGTTGCTGTTCAAAGTTTTCGATCTGGGTGGGCGGTATGTTGGTCACATATTGGGCATTCGACACCAGCGGTAACGCGGCGCAAAGGGCAATAAGGATAAATAAAGATGGGCGCATAAGGTATTTTGGTTTGATAGTAAGGGTACTAATGGTCAAACGCCGGAGAGGGGGAAAAGTTGCATGGCACTTTAGGATTGAATTTGAGGCCGCTAATAGGTTTTAATATAGGAACGCGCGGTTAGCTCAGCGGTAGAGCACTTCCTTCACACGGAAGGGGTCGCAGGTTCAAACCCTGCACCGCGCACCATCCCACCAACCAATGTGAAGAGCCACGGGGATGTTGTGGCGTTTGGGGTGGATAAGGGTTGAGTTGAGTTTAAGACGGTTTAAATCAATGGTTTAGGGAGTGGATATGGATTGATTTGATGTGGTGTTTGACCAAGCGGGGCGGCGATAGTGTGGAGGATGTTAAGCGCAGTGTTTCCAAACAGCGGAGGCGATTAAAACCAATAAATGCAATGGAGTTTGGATTTTGGAACTCTCATGAATGACAACACCACAAAAAAGTAAAGGGGTGGAAGGTGGAAGGGCTGGTGGGCTTTCTGAAGCGGGCCTGAAGGTGCCTTTAAAAGAGTTTGAAGGATGGCTAAAATTCAATTCTTGTTTTGATAGCTATCATGGGTGACTTTATTACTGCTGGCGGCAACCCCCAAGCCCGCGCGTTGATGTAGGGATTGGGGTGTAGGACGGAGTGTTAATCAAGAAATTCATCCGCCCATCTGCCTTCTACACCCGGTGAGCAGCCATGCTATCCGGGTATTTTATTTAACGAGGAGAGTTGAAACGTACCTGAAGGCGGCATTTAGAGGACGTTACGGGCTTTGGGTCCAGGAGGAATCAAGCAGAGTAAAGGAACTGGCATCATCGCTATGGTATTGGCGGGTCATAAAGAACTCTCGATCCCCGCCACTGGTACCAGCGCTGGTGAATTGCCAGCCGTACTGGCCAAGGATATTCGCAGCTTGCTCCAGGGAATCCACATTTGTGGTAATTACGGCATGATTGACTATGACGGAGAGCTGGCAGTTGGTGGCATCACCGGGCCAGATCATGCTGCCGACTTGTGACTTCTCCTGGCTGCAACCGCAAAGCAGCGCGGCTACCATACCGAAAAAAATGATGGCCGAAGCTTTCATGAGATGGATTGAAAGGCGCGGCGGCGTGGTTGGCAATGGTAAAATAGCCGGCCTGGATGGACCAGTCCGGCGTAGTGAGGGAAATCAGGACAATGGAACAAGCTTTCTACTGGCATCCAAAACAGTTGAGTCGTTTGGATTTTTTATTTCGGCCTCATTATTGGCGCAGGCATCAAGCAAGTCTTGTAAATTAGGACCGTCAGCCAAAATAAAGTATCTTGTATCTTGAATGTAGCTGCCTCCAAAACGAGTAAGTGGAACGACACTATCGCCATTCAACCTGGGGGCAATAAGATCGCGCTGCTCCTGGGAGAGCATTGAAGGATCAATGTCAATAGTGGCGGTTGTTTCTGAATAGTTATTTCCACTCTTAAAACAAGCTTCCTGGTCAATTCCGAATTTCAGTTTCATATTTTATCTTTTCTTATTATTGAGTCATGGGATTTAGTGACATTTTTGTATACCAAATAACGATGCCTAGAAACGCATCTAATTCAGCATCACAAAGTGGAGGAGGCGGCAGATCAGCACAGAAACTTTTCATCCGGGCCAAATATTCCCGAAAAATACCGCTGGGATTTTTGAAGTGTTCGGGCTTTATATGGGATAAATCCTTAGCAAAGGCAAATTGTGGAAATGCATCAATAAAAATATCGGTAATCTCTTTCATCCGAACTTTTCCAACCGGGGTGAAACTCCGCCAAATGAGATCAAGAAACTCTGGGGCTTCTCCGGCCTTTTTATTTATGGCCAGCCAACCCATCGACTCCAGCCGTAATAAAATGTTACGAAAATGTACGTCCTGGTTCATGTTACATTTTAGGTTGTGCGCCGGCGGGTGAGGGCCAGCCGGCGCGGCGGTGGTTTGGTTAAGCGGCTTGAAAGATGGCATCGCGATATTCCGTGGCATTTAAAATTTTAGAATATATGTGAAGCGTTGTTTGGTAGGCGGCAAACAGTTCATTGGCCACTCTGATAGAAAAAAAGGGCAAGCAGGCACCTTCTTCTTCAGAAGCATAGTAGGAGGCATATATGTTGTGCTGGAGGCGCAGCAAATAGCACAAGCCTCCTATTTCAGTTTCGATATCCAACTTGCTTCTCGCGATGCTCTTTCGGCAAAGCAATGTCATTATTTTATTATCCCACTGATCCATGGACTGAATGAACCGCTCGACCTGGTCGAAGGCGAGTTTTTCGATGCCCTTATCTGCTATTTTATCATCCGATTCAGGGCGACAAAAGGCTCTCCAATTTTCCCAAATGCTGGCCACCGCGTTCTTCGGCTCGCAACAACTGGTTGTGACATACAGCGCATCAGCGTTCATCATACAAAGGGTAGTGGCAGCCGCGCCGCAACGTTTTAAATTGGCTAATGCGGACCTAGCTTCATTTTGAATTTGTCCCAATTCTGAATGGTTTTGGCCTTGAGAAATGGCGTTTCGTTTGGCACTGTTATTGTGGACTCGATTCTGTGTTTTCATGTTGTGATTTCACTCTTTCGGGTCTGTGCTCTGGTAGGTGCTTGTAACAACTGCCAGGGCTTTTTATTTTGGTTCGTGTTTGCGTTTGCCGATGACCCATTTCAGCGCGGCAAACACGGCCTCAGCGGAAGGCTTTGAAGTTTCATCAAGCCACTGATTCACAGCCTGGCGCGAAACTTGGCATTGTTTTGCCAACTCCGCTTTCATGCCGCGAACCTTGGTAAGCTTCCGAAGCTCTTTTAGCAAATCCGCCAGAGACGTTATATCGGACACAATGGCAATTTCGTTTGCAGGCCCTCCTTTGTCAAGCATTACTTCCGATATGAATACAGGCCGTTCCGATGATTGCAGGAAAGTTTGAGCTTGGTTTAATTTTATGGCTTTGCCTTTCGCTCTATATTTGCGGAGGACTTTTTCTACGGCGCTGTCAGCTTCCAGCGCAAAATTGGCAGAATCGGTAACGTCTTTAAAGCTTGTGCTGTTGCAAATTTGGGTGATGAACGAAATGAGCGTCTTTCTGAAATCGTAATCAGGGCCTATCATGCCCGGCCTGATTCTATAGCAAAATTGCGGAAGGTCCGATTGCCTGGGGAAATCGCCCGGCGCGATATCAAATACTTTGGTTAATAGGTCTTTTTCCCTAAATTCTCTTTGCTCTCTTGCATTCCACAAAATCAGATGATTTGGACGCATTGGCTCTTTTCCGCTGGCCAGCCAGCCTGGCCGAATGTCGAACGTGCGGCAAATATTCAGTGCCAGGTCATACTGCAACGGCGTGCGGCCATACTCGATGTTTGCGAGGCGGTCTACAGTGGCACCTATTGCCTTGGCAAAATTGGGCTGGGACCATTTTATTTGTTCCCGGATAAGCCTTACCCGTGAACAAACTTCGCGCTCCCGCTGATTAATTTTACCGCTGGGTTTCGCCACGCGGAATATTAGCTTGTTAACAGGGTCACAAACAAGTTGACAGAAATACGTCTTTTAACGTAAATTAAAAAAAGTGCGGCACAAAACATATAAAAAGAATCCGGGTTTGGTTAAGGCAGCGAAAAAGCTCGGCGTGACATACGGCCATTTGTGGCGGGTCGTTCATTGCAAAAGGGATTCGTGGCCGCTGTATTCCCGATACTTGGATCTGACTTTGAAAGACAAACCGAAGGAAGCGCCGGCACTGGAAGAAATTTCAAATTAACAAATCAAATAAAAATTATGATACCACAATCATCTGTTCCAACTGTGCCACCCCGCAGGCCGAAAGACATGCCTCTAACTCCGGATGAAGAATTTAAGAATGTCCTGGCAGAGATTGGGCAGGAGCTTGAGCGGCTGGAGGGGAGCGTTTCTGAACTGCGGGTCCACTCAGTGGGCACTCATTTAAAAGGGGTACTCAGGCTTTTGGGATTTTATCCGCGCAAGGAGTGGGCGGATAAAGACTGGATCGGCCTGCATAAAATGACCGTGGCGGCGCACAAAAGTTTAGGCGAGGAAATACCAGAGGGGCGGGAAGATGATGTGCTACGCGTGGCGAAATGTGTTTTGAGCAATCTCAAAGCGGAGACTCGGGAAATGCAAGCGCCAGAGGCGCTGAAGGAAGCGCCGGCGGCAGGATAGAAGCAAATGTCCCCTTTGCTAAGAATGATTGTGGAAAGTGGCGAACAGGCGCGAGCGGGCGCAACCCCATTTGAAATCTGTGAACTAACCATATTGCCAGCGAATAAAAAAACCAACCATGAGCTTTTGGCCGGCCAGCTCCTCACGACCGAACAAAACCAACCAATAACTAAACGAAATAATGATATGAAAAAGCATAATGAACTGATGGCCTTTAGCGTCCGGCGTGAGCGCGTGAGCGGGCAATATTCAACCGCCGGCGCTCTGAAAAAGATGAATGAGTTTGTCGAGGCAAACAAAAAAGTCCCGTTCCATAACGGGATGACGAAGGCGGGAAAGCAAGAGGCCTATGAACAAAAGGCAAAGCTGGCCCTGGAAGCGGCATTATTTTTTAAACGGGAATTGCTTCCGTTCGTTGACGAGTGGGAGAGCATGAGAGCGCACGACATTCGCGACGCGATTGGATTGGAAGCCTCGGCTTTGGAGGCGGGTGATTATGTGGACCCGAACGGGAATTTGGGGACGTTTAGCGGGACGCTGGTCATGCAGCGTGCCCTGCCGGTGTTTGCCTTCGAGTACCCCGAGTTACCCGCAATGTTCACAGATTTCTCGCCAGAGCCGGGTTTCTTGAACCAGGCCTCAGATTCCAGAATTATTTCCATCCCGGCGGTTCAAAAATTCAATCCAAACGCGGACGCGACGGGACGGCCTGAAGGTTGGAGCACGGTGTCGCCGGCGGTAACGCAGGACGTGCCGATTACTCTTACCGATTTTATTGCAGTGCCGATTGTGTTTGGACAGAACTTGCTGTCCTCCACGCAACGCGACCTGTTCGGCGAAATGGCCGAAGCCGGCATGAAGGCGATTGCGGGCTATTTCACCGGCATGATGACCAAGCTGTTGACAGTAGGAAATTTCAATGCTTATGCGCAATTGACTAATGACAATCCGCAAAGCGTGCCGGTGGCGTATTCGTCTTATGCCAGGAATTTAGGTGATTTCAGCATGGGCGACCTGGACAAGCTTTCGGCGATTTTCACCCAGAACAAAGTCCCGCGTGGCGACCGTGGCATACTTTTGAGCCCGCAATACTACGCGAGATTGAGAAGCGATCCCCGCCTGGAGTTTTTCTTTGCGGCGACAGCGGCAAATCCGGTTTTGACGCAACAGAAATTACCCGATGGCTTGAGCGGCTTTTTCCCGTATGAAGCGCCGTATTTGCCGGGGACAAATAACCTCACGTTTTTCCCGTTCCACAAAGCGGGGATCGTTTTGAAACAGCGCTTGCCTTCAGACTTCACTAAGGCGATGCCTAACACGCCGTTGCCTGGTACGGTGACAACGGTAATTGAGCCGGACACCAAGATTAGCGTGGCGCTGGTTCAGTATGTGAACCTGACGCAGGAGTACGCTGAATGGCGGCCTGAGACGATCCTCGGCGCGGGCCTGGGCGACACGCGCGGCGGACTGTGCGGGACTTCGCAATAGACGGCTACACCAAAATCTTTTAACCACCCAAAAACCAAAAAATAGAAAGAAATAAATTATGACAAAGCCAAAAAATGAACCTGTTCCGCCGACGCTGGAAGAGCTGGCGCATTCCGTAATCGAGGCGGTGATAAAAAACAACCACGGGGTTTCCGAGGCGCGACGGCACAGCGTGGAGAGTCATCTGCATTTGTGCATCAACAAGGCCGGGTACCGTTCGCGCGGGACAAAGGAAAAACCGGTGGGCGTTTTCGAACTGGCGCAGGAAGCACATGAGGCGATCAGTAATGCCGGCGAGGGACTATCGGATGAGGCGCACGATTACATTTACCAGCACCTGGGCACGGTACTGTCCAACATCTATGGCGACATCGAGGGTGCATCTGGCCCGGCCCTAAAAGACTTGCCGGTGCTGAAGGAAATTCCGCAAAAGGCGGCAGACAGCACCAAAACGGCAGCGGCTTAATCGGCAAATGATTTCATCGCTACATTGTTTAGGCAGGATTATTTCTGGCGAGCTTCCGTTTTCACCCGCCGGTAAATATGCGGCATCCGGTTTAAGCACATGGGACGGTGATAGAGCGGGGGCTGACTCTTGGCCAGGGCGAATGCATACTGGCGGCGGATCTAAGTTCGGATTTCCGCTGACAGGGACGACGAAGGGCATTCGTTTTGGTACAGGGGCCAGCCCCTAACTTTCCTTTTTTGTGTTTTATGCCCGAACCATCTAACGCAATTTCAACCTGGCAGACTGAGCGGCAAGAAGTAATTCCGCCTATGGAAATTATTTTGCACGAACAGATTTGCAGGCGTTTAATCAGTTCGAGGGTTTACCTAATTAATGCCGCGACGATCTCAGCGCTGACAGGGTGCGGTATATTTGAAATCAAAAAGCACGTTGAGTCCGGGGAATTGCTTTGGGCGTTTAATTTTTCTTTCAGTCAAAATAGCGCGGAGCCGCGCGTTCATGCATTGCGTTTTTGGGTAGAAGAACTTGCGAAGCCGGTGGCGGTAAAAGATTTCACGGTTGAACAGGTGGTCCAGAAGGTTTTGGGGACGATGCAGGCAAATTTTTCCCCAGGTGATATTTGCCGACGTTTTTGCATCAGTAAAGTGCAGTTGGGCCAAATCCGCCGTAAATGGGATTTACCGCTTGGGAAGATTAGGCGGGAGAGTTTGGCTGATTTTCTAAAAGCGCGGTGGACGGGGAATAACAATTGATGCAAGCGTCCCTAAAATGCGGTTTCCAGAGTGACGGCTACAATGGCTCTGTTTCGCACGCATTTGGCCCTAGCGCGTTTCCCCCGTCTAAAGACGCGCGGCGCGGTCAATCGTGGAAATTCAAGCAACTAGTGAATTCTTCAGCCTATTCTGGTGCGTGTTTTAACGTGCAAGGAGGAAAACATGGCTGATAGCGCAGACCAGGCATTGAATATTCTGATTAAGCTCGGGGTGGTAGGAGAAAAGGACGCCGAAGCCGTAAAGCAGCTTCTCCAGGATACGGCGAAAAGCGCCCAGACGGTGGGGCAAGAATCCGCCGGAGCAGCAGATAAGACTTCCGGCTTCACAAAAGAGATGGGCAAGCTCGCGGATTCAACCGGGGAGCTTGACCTAAAAAAGAGGGAGTTGCTGGAATCCATGCGAATGGTAACTGCACAGTTTCCCATGTTGGGCGAAGCAGCGCGGACGTTTTTTAGCCCTACTACAGCTTCTATATTTTTAATCATTGGCGCGTTTGCATTGTGGAAAAATCGTGTCGAAGAAATGGCGCAGTCTTTGGGGGCGATTCAGTTGCCAGATTTCAGTGAGTCAATTCGTGACGCGCAAAATGGGGCGTCGGCCTGGCAGGGTATGGCAAAGGCGGTGCAGGACGCGGACAACGCGTTTAGTTCCATCGAGCAGACTCAAGCTCGAGGGCTGAAAAATATCAATGACCAGATCGAGGCCGAGAGAAAATTACTCGAAGCGCAGAAGGCATTGGCTGAGGCGCGGCTGGATCAGGAACGGGCCATGGGCGGGATGTCAAAAGAGCAGTATGACGCGGAGAAGGGGGCCATCGACCAGGGCTACACGGATAAAACGATTAATTTAGGAATCAATGCGCGGAACGCGGAACTGAACGAAAGAAAAATATCGCAAAAAAAGGAGCAGGATGAGGCAAGCTCTAACGCTGCGAAGGCCGATGCGCTGACAAAAAAATATGGGTTGGGGGAAACGGACGACGAGTTCAACGCGAACAAAGATGCGCAAAAAGCAATTAACAAGGCGCGGCAGGATTCAATAGATCAGTCGCGAAAGAATCTGGCGTTGCTCAATGAGGCGACATCTGACGATACCGGGTCTGTCCAGGGCGCAGCGGATTGGGCAAAGTTAATCGCGCACTACGGCGCTGGTATCACAAGGCCGGGCGGTGTCCGTGACGCAATGTCCACTGAGCAGGCAAATATCAATGAGAATGAAGCGGCTCAAAAAGAGACTTCACAGCATTTAGCCGAATTGGACCGCGTGAAACAGGAACGGGATGAGCTGAGAAAAAAAGCGGCAGAGGGCCAAGGGAAGGCTGAAAGCGACCGGCTATCGCTGCAAGGAGAAGATGACCCTAGCAAGGTGGGTTCTACGGCGTGGCAAAATGCCCAGGACCGGGCCCGGATGAGAGTTTTGGACGAAACACAGGCGGTTAAAACCAGCACGGCCATAGGTAAAGACGCGATGGATGATTCGCGATCCCTAGGCCAGTTTGCTTCTTCCAGCAGAGGCAACGCGCAGGCGGCTGCCCAACACATTCAAGATTTACAGCAGGTGTTGCATGAGCATGTCCAGGTTGCAAACAAAATCGCAAATTTACCTATTGCCCAAATGAAGGCTGACATAAAAGCAGCCACCGACAAGATAAACCAATTGACTCATCAAACTTCCTCGATTGCTAAAATGCAATGACCGAGAACGCGGACAAATTATTTACTGCGGCGCAGATCGCGGCGGCGATTGGGGTGACGCCGCAGCGCGTGCGCCAGCGGTTGCGCGGTATCACGCCGGCAGGAAAGAAGTTTATTTGCGGGAATGAGACGGCAGCTTTTGCCCTGGATGATTTGCCGGCAAGCTTGCGCGAGCAGCTCGAAGACGTGGCCAGGCGTCAGAATTTTAGTAATGCAGCGGCGTTGCTTTCTACGCCGCGTGCGAAATGGGAACCGGCTTTGCCGATGGACAAAATCGCGGAGGAAAACATCCAGGCGGCAGCTAAGCTGCGCGACGCGTTTCGTCCCTGGCTAATTCAGCGGGATGATTTGAGCTTGAACGGCGCTGAAATGGAAGCCGCCGGCGTGGAGGATTACCGGCGTATTTTTGGCAATCGGATTACGACGCGGTACTGGCGGGAATTATTTATGCGGACGATCCGCCGTGACAATGGCGCTGAGGAATGGAACCGAATTGAAATTTATTTGCCGGACAGGTTGAAGCGCAAGGCGCTGCCGGCAGATGCGGTGCTGGCTGCGCTTGACGATGACCTAAAGGATTTTTCCGGCATTGACGATTTTATCACGGCGTGTGGCAATCCGCACGCGCCGAGCGAGACGGAGCGCCGGGGCGTGTGGACATTGGTTCTGGAAAAATACGCGGCGCTGGTGAATGCCGGCGATACAGAAAAGAGCGCAGCGCGGCGCGTAAGGGATTATATTTTCCAGCGGGCTTCTTTTCTGGCGGCATCACGCAATGCGCTGTGGATGGCGTTTGACCGGAAGCTCGCGGCGTTCAAAAAAGGCAACGGTGATCCAAAAGCGCTGCGCGACGGCCGTAGTAACAACGGCGAGCGCTTTACGATGCCGGAAAATGACCTGGACTTGTTGATTCATCGCGCCGTGTTCACTTATCGCGGGGACGTGGCTCCGGCCTGGCGTGACTGTCTCCATGAGGGATTTTCAACTGAAGTAAAGGCGCGTTATGCTGGCAAAGCTTTGGACAAATCGCATGTGCCGGCGAAAGTAATGGATGCTGTAGCGCCGCAAGTGGAAATTTTGACAGTTATGTATCAGGGGCGGCGTGCGTTCGATGCTATCAAGGGCCATGTGACGCGGAATTATGACGGCATTTCGTCTTTGCAATGCATGTCCGCCGATGACTTCACACTGAACACTTACTTTTATGTGCCGGACGGCAACGGTTGGTACCAACTCACACGCGGGCAGGTAATCCTGTTTATTGATTTTCGCACGCTGAAGATTTTGGGATGGGCGCTTGAGCCGCGCAAAAGTTACAGCTCGATGACGATCCGCAGCCTTTGCACTCATATATTTTCCAGGTACGGCGTGCCGCAAGTATTGTACTTTGAGCGCGGTCTGTGGAAGAGCGCAACGTTGCTGAAGGGAAAAAAAGACCCTTTTACTTTTTCGGAAATCAGCCAGGGATTGAGAGAGTTTGGGATCAAGTTCATTCACGCCATCCGCCCGCGCACAAAAGCCATCGAGCGGATCGGCGGGATGTTGCAGGACATTGCGGAGGCCGAACCTGGCTACTGTGGCCGAGACGAGCGACATGACGCGCCCGAATCATTGCGCCGTCAGATGGCTGAAGTCGAAGCGCGTAAAGTTGAGCCTTCAAAAAACTTTTATTCCTACGATCAATGGAATGAGCGCATTGGGCAGCTTGTGGATAGATACAACGCGGAACAACAGCAAGGGCATATCCTCGCTGGCATGTCACCGGACCAAGCTTTTGACGCGCACTTAAATTTTGACGATCCACCGATTCAATTCAGCGCAGACTTGCGCTATCTACTTGCGCACGATAAACGGGTGGCTACCGTCACGCTGAATGGCGTTACGATCCAAGTGGGCAAACAAAAATTCAATTATCGCGGAAAAGAAATAGCTCACCTCGTAGGCCGGGAAGTCATGGTATGGTTCGATCCAGAAAACCCGGAGACGATTGTTGTTACTGATTTAGATCGGCAAAATCCTATCTGCGTTGAACGTTCCGAAAACCCTAACGCGCTCGAAAGCCTGATCGAGCCTGGCGCCGGTCGGCTTGGCCGCGAGCTATCCAGAATAGAGGGCCAGGCGTTCTACATGAAAACGCGCTTTAATGTCGTGAAAGCAAAATCACCACTGCCAACGCGACTTCTTTTGAATTCAGCCCAGGCAAATGATTTAGGTGAGGAAATCACCAGGCAGCGCGGCGAGATAACCAAGCGCAAAGAAAGAAATCGGCGCGAGCGCCAGCAGGCACAAAAGCTCACACAGCGGACGGGGATTCTGGTGCCGGACGGCGCGGAAAAGAATATCACGCCAGAGGACGCGAAATTTCTTTCAGAATATATTAACAACGGCAACGCCGACAGCGGTACAGACTACCAGCTTAAACCGTTTAAAAAATTCGGCGAAGGAAAGGGCACAAATTGAGCAGCACCCGAAAATCAAAGGACGAATTAGCTTTTCATCAAAAGCGCTACGCCAGCAGTCCTGAATTTGAGCGTGGCCTTTTGGGGAATCTTGTGGCGAAGCGCTGCGCATTGCTTCACTCGCCGGCAGATCGTGAGCTGATTTGGTTCATTCAGAATCTGTCG
>DATJXK010000013.1:0-13184 GCA_035500235.1 Pseudomonadales bacterium
TGGGGGAATCTCTTAACCTCACGATGAAATGCTGGGAGACGTTGTTACCGCATGTGGTCCGGCATCCGTCATTGCGAGTAGAATTAATGCCGTTACTTGCGGCCTATCAAAAACAATATCCCGGCGCGATGTATTCCGGCTGCGGCGGAGGTTATCTGATTGTGATTTCTGAGAAACCTGTGCCGGGGGCGTTTCGGGTCAATGTCCGTACAACTTCAAAATGAGTTCAGTTAAACAAGTTATTGTCTCCGGCGGGTTCGACGATATCCGGTCGCGCGATTTGCGCTTTCTGGAAGAAGCCGCCAAGCTGGGCGAATTAACCGTCCTGCTCTGGCCCGATGCCGTGCTGCAAAAAATGACGGGCAAGACTCCGAAATTTCCCTTGGCTGAGCGCAGCTATTTTCTCAATGCAGTTCGCTATGTCTCCAGGGTCATTGAAGCAGATGCCTCCGCTGATGTTAATTCGTTGCCGGGAGATTTTCATGCGGCGATTTGGGCAGATTACGAGCTGACGGCGAATCCGGTTCGCGGAAAATTTGCGGCGAATAACAAAATCAATTATCGCATTTTCGACGCTGCCGCACTGAGTGGATTTCCCGAACCGCCGCCGATTTCGTCGGCGCCGGGCCGGAAGAAAATTGTGGCTACGGGTTGCTTCGACTGGTTTCACTCCGGGCACGTGCGTTTTACGGAAGAGGCTTCGACGTACGGCGACCTGTATCTTTGCCTGGGCAGTGATGCCAACGTGCGATTGCTCAAGGGCGAGGGGCATCCTTTGCTGACGCAAGAAGAGCGTCGTTATGTGGTTGGTTCGATCAAGTTCGTGAAACAGGCACTGATCACCACGGGGTCCGGCTGGCTGGATGCCGATCCGGAAATCAAACGGCTCAAACCGGACATTTACATCGTGAACGAAGAGGGCGACAAGGGCGGCAAGCGGGAGTATTGCGAGAAGCTGGGCATCGAATATCTCGTGTTGAAGCGCATACCGGCCAAGGGTCTGGCACAGCGGTCCAGCACTGAATTGCGCGGGTTTTGATTGTGGCGCGAAGGCGGACGCATAACCACATTTGGCGATTCTATCGTGTATGGCTTTCATTTAGTGTGTCGGCATTGCCTGGCTATAATGAATACAATCAAAGTAAAATTTTTCTTTCTTGTGGCGCTTTGCCTCGTCATAAGAGTTTCCTTCGCAGATACCACCATCCCTCTCGCCGGTGAATGGCGTTTCGCCCTGGACCGTAATGACGCCGGCACGAACGAAAGTTGGTTTGCGAAGGATCTTCCGGATAAAATTCAGCTACCGGGCGTTCTCGAAGCGCAAGGGTACGGCGATGAAATCAGTATTTCTACGCCGTGGGTGTTATCGCTTTATGACCATTTCTGGTATTTGCGCGCAGACTATGCGGCCTATACCAACGCGGGCAGCGTAAAAGTTCCGTTCATCTCCCAGCCGCCCCGGCATTATCTGGGCGCGGCCTGGTACCAGCGTGATATTGAGATTCCGGAGGGCGGCAAGGACGAGCGAGTAGTCTTGTTTCTCGAGCGACCTCACTGGAAAACGACGGTGTGGCTGGACGATAAAGAAATCGGTTCTGACATCAGCCTTTGTACGCCGCACGAATATGATCTCGGCCTCGTGCCGCCGGGTAAACATCGCCTGACTATCCGTGTGGATAACCGTATGATTTTGCCTTACCGACTCGATGCGCATAGTGTCTCTGATTCGCTCGATGACGCATGGAACGGCATTGTTGGGAAGATTGAACTACGGATGACGCCGACGGTGTGGATTGATGAGGTGCGGGTTTTGCCTGGCTGGAAAAAAAAATCCATCATAGTCAAAGGCAAAATACAAAATATCACGGGCAAATCCGGTAGTGGCAAAGTTGGATTGTTAGTATTGCCTCCCTCTGTGAGCTTTTTTACAAGCACAAATACGGCAAAGATTTTCAATATTAATTGGTCAACCAACGGTGGTGAATTTGAAGCCGATTTGGATTTGGGCGCATCAGTGGAGCCCTGGGACGAATTTCATCCGAACATTTATATACTTGATTATCACCTTTATATAAACAGTGGAATTGAAAGTAATACTGTAGCGAGCCGACTTCAATTTGGCTTCCGCGATTTTCACGCGGAAGGAAACCAATTTATTCTCAACGGCCATCCCATGTATTTTCGCGGCACGCATTTCGGCGGCGATTTTCCGTTGACGGGTTATCCGCCGACGGACGTGGCTTCGTGGAAGAAAATTTTCGAGACCTGCAAAAGCTATGGGCTGAACCATATGCGGTTTCATTCCTGGTGTCCGCCGGAAGCGGCGTTTGAGGCGGCGGACGAGGAGGGTTTTTACCTGCAAATCGAGTGCGGCATGTGGAATTCATTTGCGCCCGGCGACGCCATGGAAAAACAACTCTATTCCGAAACTGAAAGAATCATACGTGATTTTGGAAACCATCCTTCGCTCATGCTGATTTCCGCAAGCAACGAAGCCCATGGGGATTGGATGCACGTGCTGCCGGCCTGGGTAAAACACTTCCGTGCCGAAGATCCGCGCCATCTCTATACTCCGGATACGGGATGGGGGCTGATTGATTCGCCGGACCAGCCTCTCAATGGTGGGGCGGATTATTTGGTCGTTGGCCGCATCGGTTCGGGCCGGGTTCGCGGCGAAACCGGGTGGTTTGGCAGTGATTATGGCGACGCCATTGCCGGTATCAATGTGCCCGTTATTGGGCATGAAGTAGGGCAGTGGTGCGCTTATCCTGATTATGGCGTCATCAAAAAGTTCACCGGGTTCATGCAGCCGGGAAATTTTGAAATTTTCCAGAATTCCGCGGCTGCGCACGGTGTTTTGGATAAGGATAAGAATTTCGCCTGGGCTTCAGGACGGTTCCAGCTCGAATGCTACAAAGAAGAAGTCGAAGCGAATCTGCGCACGCCGGGCTTGAGCGGTTTTCAGTTGCTTGATTTGCATGACTACACGGGGCAGGGGACGGCGCTGGTTGGTTTGCTGGATCCGTTTTGGGAGACCAAGGGCTACACCACGCCCGCTGAATTCACAAAATTTTGCAATACTGTTGTCCCGCTGGCATGGCTGCATAAACGGGTTTTTACCACGGATGAAAAACTGAGTGCGGATATCGGCGTGGCCAATTTTGGGGTGGAAACGTTGAGCAATGCCGTCGTCCGCTGGGAAGTTCATGATCCTAATGGAAAAACCGTGGGTGAATGTCCGTCCAATCTGGAACGGAACATTCCTATTGGCTTCAAAGATAAGTGTCTCAATTTCAATATGGGTTTGAGTGATTTGCCTGCGCCCGCGACATATAAATTGGTGGCCGTGGTTGATGCGGGAAGCAAACATTACCAGAATGACTGGAATTTCTGGCTCTATCCGGCGGAAATTTCTGATTCGGTTCCAACCGGCGTGATGGTGACGAGTTCCTGGGATGCGGCGGAGACGAACCTAGCCGCCGGCGGGAAAGTATTATTTTTACCGCGCAACGCCGATTTAGATTGGGACAGCCCGCCGCTAGCGCGCGTGCCAATTTTTTGGAATGCGTTGATGGGGCCGACCTGGAGCCGGATGCTTGGGCTTTGGTGCGATACGAATCATCCGGGGCTGGCCGAATTTCCGACGGAGCCGAACTGTGACTGGCAATGGACGGAATTATTGCGTAATACCCGGGCAATCAATCTTGACCGATTGCCACAAGCCCTGCAGCCGATGGTTTGGGCGATTGATGATTGGAACCGCAATTACAAGCTTGGTTTAATTTTCGAAGCCAAGGTCGGCCCGGGTAAATTGGTCGTTTGCCCAATTGATTTGAACAATAACGCGAGCCCTGTCGCAAAGCAGTTACGCCGCTCGCTTCTGGATTACATGGCTGGTTCCCAATTTCAACCGAAGACGGAAATCTCTCTGGCTGACTTCGAGAGCCTTTACTTCGACACGCGCATCATGCATCAGCTTGGAGCAACGGCCACGGCAGACGGCCATCGCGCCAATGAAATCGTGGATGGGGATCCGAATACATTCTGGTCCAGCGCCGATGCGCGCGGGCGTGGTCCCGGACACCCCCATAAAATCGAGATCAATTTCCCAAGCGCGGTCGCGGTGGAGGGGTTAATTGTGATGCCTCGGCAAAATCAGCGCGAGCACCAGGGTGATATTCGTGATTATAAAATTGAAATCAGCGACGATGGGGCGAGCTGGCAGGAAATAACCACCGGGCAGCTGGCTTCCACTTTTGACGAACAAAAAATTGTGTTTGGCAAAACTGTCATGGCCAAAGAGATCAGGTTGACGGCGATTTCAGGGTTCGGCACGGACAATGCCGCGGCGTTGGCTGAATTAGCGGTTATTTACGCCGGGCCAAAAATCGTGGATACTGGCGCTACCGAAATTGAATACAAAAACGTTCGTACAGCCTCGCCGGACATAGATGCCGGCGGCGGACCAGCAAAGCCCAAACGGCAATAATTCATTTCATGCTATACTGCGCCCAAATTATGAAACGTTTGTCCCCATTAATGATCTGTCTCTTTCTTGCGGGGCTTCTTCCGCTTTCAGGCGCGCCGCTTGAAATTACAATTCAAAGGCCTCCGCCCGCCGGAACCGGCTATTTTACATTTGGCACCAATAAAAACACAAACGGCGATGAGATTTCGGTAAACAGCCGCAGCCTGTTGCTAAATGGCAGGCCATGGTTCCCGGTGATGGGCGAGTTTCACTACTCGCGAGTTCCGGAAAATGAATGGCTGAGCGAACTGTTGAAAATGAAAGCGGGCGGAGTGGATATTGTCTCCACTTATGTCTTTTGGATCCACCACGAGGAGGTGGAAGGCCAGTGGGATTGGACGGGCCAACGTGATCTAAGGAAATTTCTCCAGACGTGTAACGATGCCGGCCTAATAGCGATCGTTCGTTGCGGTCCCTGGTCTCACGGGGAAGTCCGCAACGGGGGGTTGCCGGATTGGGTTATCGCCCATAAGGATTGGAAAATGCGTTCTACGGACACCAATTTCCTCGCGCAGGTAAGAATTCTTTACTCGCAAGTTGCCAACCAGCTGCAAGGCGAATTGTGGAAGGATGGCGGCCCGGTTATCGGGATACAGTTGGATAACGAATTCGGCGGCTCGCCAAAATATTTATTAGCGTTGAAGCAAATTGCCATTGAATCTGGTTTGGACGTGCCGCTTTACACTAAGACCGGCTGGCCGGCCATGCGCACACCTGTCCCGCTCGGCGAATTGCTGCCTTTTTTTGGCACATATCCGGACGGTTTTTGGGAGCGTAAGCTTACCCCCATGAATGGCGATGCGTGGGAGAGCTTTGCTTTCAAAATCACGCGCACCGATACCGGTGTAGGTGACGACGAGTTGGGCAATCGCACGTCTGGAGATACTGCCGGCACGGAAAAATATCCTTATCTCACGTGCGAAATTGGCGGCGGCATGCCGGCGTCCTATCATCGGCGCATGAACTATGATCCCCGGGATGTTGAGTCCGTCGCGCTTTGCCAGCTGGGCAGCGGCAGTTCACTGATGGGCTATTATATGTATCACGGCGGCCAGAATCCGGATGGCCAGCTGACCACACTGCAGGAATCCCAGGCAACGGGTTATCCGAACGATTTACCGGTGAAAACGTACGACTTCAATGCCCCGCTCGGCGAGTACGGCCAAATCAATCCGCAATATTTATGGCTGCGGCGGTTGCATCTTTTCCTTCACGATTTTGGATCCAGGCTCGCCCAGATGCCAACCACGCTTCCGGCTTCGCAGCCCACGGGCAAGGATGATGTGGATACCTTGCGTTGGACGGTCCGGTCCAATGGAACGAACGGCTATGTTTTCGTAAATAACTACCAGCGGCTGCAGCCGATGCCGGCGAAAACTAATGTTCAGTTCAAATTGGATTTGCCGGGAGGCAGCCTGGTTTTTCCATCTCATCCCGTGACGGTTCCGGCAAACGAATTTTTCTTCTGGCCATTCAATATGAATCTGGGAGGCGCGCGGCTGGTTTATGCAACGGCGCAACCGGTTTGCCAGATTTTGAGCGGCAATGTGCGCACCGTTTTCTTCGCGCAAACGCCCGGGATTGAAACGGAATTTGCCTTTGATGCAAAGCAATGGCCCGCTGGTTCGATTGATGCCGTGGGCGGCCAATTGGACGGGGAAAAAGGACTGATCGTCGTTCACAATGTAAAACCCTCCCGTTCCGGGGCGATTGTGTTGCAATATCCAGACGGTGATTATTTGGGGATTGTCGTGTTGAGCGAAGCCGATTCCTTAAGGCTTTCAAAAGCACAATTTGGCGGCAACGATTTCGCCTTTCTCTCTGACGCCGGGCTGGTCGTGTATGGCGATGCCATGAAGCTTTCCGGCGATAATCCGAAGGACCTCGAGGTGGAGGCGTTTCCCAAGTCGACGCTATTTTCCGGCAAAGCCGACGGCATCTTTCATGGCATTAATTTGCCGAAAATAAAACCGGTGTCGTATAAGGTGAAGTACGAATTGCTGCAACCAGCCGGGCCGCCCCGCGAAATTCCGATCAATGCCAAAACACACCTTGCGGTCGCACCGGTAGATACTGATTTTACGAACGCGGCCATCTGGAAGATCAAATTACCGCGAAACCTTGATATGAATCTGAATCCGATTTTACGGATTCATTATGTCGGTGATGTCGCCCGTCTGACGCTCAACGGGAAATTGTTGGACGATAATTTCTACAGCGGCCGGACTTTTGACCTGGGCCTGACACGTTATGCGCCGGAGATTTTGAATGGAGATTTGGAACTGCAGATTTTGCCATTAATGAAAGGCGCGCCTGTTTATCTCGAACCGGGGGCCAAGCCGAATTTTGGCAGGTTCGACAGCATGGCAAAAGTTAACAGCGTGGAGATCGTTAACGATTACAGCATCGGCATCAATTCGGATCAGTAAGGCCGGTGCCCTCCACATGGCTTTCGGTCAGGAATGGGCCATGGTAATTGGTCACTTTGATGCCGCTTAAGGATACGTTCTTCATGTTCGCCATGGTGATGGCGCGGTCGCAAGTTCCCTGGACATCAGCCAGGGTAAAACCATCCACCGGTCGCGACGGAGGAACACCCTGGGCGCGCAAGAGGCACGATACGTTGTTGACGCGGATATGGTCGAACTGAATGTTGCTGAGCTGGGTCCATTCATCAGGATCGCCCAGGATGGGGTCGCTGGCCTGGATTCCTTTGTCAATTAATTCAATTCCTAAAAAGGTGGGAGAGTCATGAATGGTCAGATTTTTCCCGACAAAATTTTGGATATACCCGCCCCGTCCGTCGCGGCTTTTCAAAAAGATGGCGTTCTGATGCCCGGAGAGAACGCAATCTTCCAGGCGTGTATTACGAATGCCCCCGGATAATTCAGTGCCAATGCCAACGGCGGCAAATGAGCTGCTGACAAGCGTGCAATGTTTAATCGTGACATCTTCCGTGGGGCGATCCATCTGCATGGCTGATGCTCCCCGGCCTGATTTCAGGGAAATCGCGTCGTCTCCGGAATTTATATTGCAACGGTCGATCAGGACGTCCTGGCAGGAATCTACATCAATCCCATCGCCGTTTGCGCCGACGGAATGAATGGTCAGGTTCCTGGCGACAACATCCTTGCACAATAACGGATGAATGGTCCAAAGCCGCTGGTATTGGGTGGTAAAACCGTCCAGCGTAACATTGGTGCAACCGGAAAGTTCGATTAATAGCGGTCCGCGGGGTTTTCGCAGAGCGCTTATGCTTAGCGGCGGTCCGCAGATTGTGCCAGTGCCCTCAATGGCAATGTGATTCGCATTTTCTGCCGAGATGAGCGAGCGATGACCCGGGATGAATTCTCCTTCGAACCGTACTTTCGTCAGGGGATAATCAGCAACGTTCGGGCTGCCAATTAAAGTGGCATGGGTATCAATTTTTAGTGTCGTATGGCCTCCCATGACGACGCTGCCAATTAAATAATGCCCGGCTGGTACGATTACTGTGCCTCCTTTGGCGGCGCAGGCATCAAGTGCTTTCTGAAAAGCTACAGTATCCAGGTTCGTTCCATCCCCGACGGCTCCAAAATTTCGGACGTTGAATTGCTTTGCTTCAACGTTTATCGAACAAAAAACGATCGCCATCACCATGAGTGCCCATCCAGACAGACAAAATCGGTACATATTATTACTGTCGCAGCCGGCCAATAGGCTGTCTATCACCACAACAGGTGATGTTTCCATTGTCCTGCTGTCAACAGAACAGCCTAGAACGAAAAATGGATGCGAAATGCCTGCAATTCAATTAATTAGAGGATGATAGCCATTTACTGTGCCGCCTGTTGGGATACGGATGGGGCTTTCGCGTTAACCATAACGGGCTTCGTATTTTTTAAGCCAGCCATGCGGTATACTTCACTTCCGGCTAATAAAAAAGCTCCATTACCATAGGGTGCGGTGGAATTTTCGGCAAATTGTGCCGGCCCGGATCCCGCCGCCTGAACGTGGGTTAACTCACCGTCGGCAGCTACGCAGTTAGCTAATGCTACCCAACCTTTACGAATGGCGGGCCCGTATTTTTCGCGATCGAGTAATCTGTGGTTTACACCCCATGCCAGGCTATAAACAAACAACGCCGAACCGCTGGATTCGGGCATCGGATAATCCTGAGGATCGAGCAGGCTGGCGCGCCACATGCCATCCGGTTGCTGGCATGCTACGATTTTTTCGGACATAACTTTGAATAACTGTTCAAAACGCGGGCGGTCTGGATGGTTCTCCGGCAAATATTCCAGCATGCGCGCCAGGGCGGCCAGCACCCAGCCATTGCCGCGGCTCCAGAAAATCTTCTGTCCATTGGCTTCGCGTTTATCGAAGAACGTGTTGTCGCGAAAAAACAAATGGCTATTCGTATCGTAGAGAAAATCTGCTGTGCGCCAGAAGTTACTCACCGCAAAATTCATATAACGCTTATCATCCGTGGCCGCAGATAATCGCAACCACGCCGGGGGAGCCATAAAAAGCGCATCACACCATGACCATGTTTCCTGGCCCGTCGGAGTGTCAATTTCCAGATTTTGGTTCGGAGGGGGATTGGACAGGATGAAATCCATTTTCGCGCGCATGGGCGCTACCATTCCGTTTTTGCGATAAAAAAAGTAAAGTTCGGTCCAAACCTGGCCAATACACTGGTCGTCTGCGTGATATTTCCGGCCCCGATAGGCCGGCAGTTCCCAGTTGTTGGTTTCTCCTTTGGCCAGCATGGCCTCGCGATATTTAGGGTCACTCGAAACATCGGCCATGGCCATCATGCCGATGTCGCCCACCGCGCAAATCCAGCCTGTGGGGCGGTTTGTTACAGGGTGGGCCAATTGCCAGTCAGCAACCCGTTGCATTTGGCTTAAAATCGCTGCCGGTGTGAAGCATGAAGAATTGGTTTGAGCAAGAGTTTGAAGTGTAGTGCCAATTAAAACGAACCCACTGAGCAAGGTAGCAAGGCAATAGGGACGGATATATTCTTTCGTGCAGAAAATTCTGTAACTCATAAAGGCTGTAACTACTCTAGTGAACGTCAATGGACATGCATTTGTATATACCCAGTTTTGGCGATAGTGACCGCCAGATGGTTTATCTAGAGTAGGCTATTCTCCTTTATCATGTTCTTAATCATGCCAATGCGAAAGCTGAGCCGGTGAGGCGATGCTGCTGAAGTTCGTTTTTTCCTATGAAATCTAATTTAATTGCCGTGCTCGGCGTGATTTGCGTTTGCGTTATGTTTTGTTTCGCTTTCATGGCCGGGAAAAACTATTCGAGATCGCGCCGTGCCTCCGCCGCCAATCCAGCCTCTGCCCCGGCCGTGGCATCCCAGCCGGCAGGTCATGATGTGACCGTTTCTGAGGACCAGCAAAGTTTCATTTTGGACAATGGACTCGTCACGGCAAAAGTTTCCAAAAAATCTGGAGATTTGCTTTCGCTCAAATATAAAAACTTGGAGATGCTCGATAACGCGGACCAGCACCAACCGGCCTATTGGTCGCACAATGCTGCGCAGGGAGAGCCAATCATTCCACGCGTCACTATCGATCCAAAATCCAATAGCGGTGAGCGTGGTGAGGTTTCCGTAAAAGGAATTTCAGGTGGCAAGCGGATGGGCAGTGGCCCGGGCGGCAGCGTCGTGTCTGATATTGAAATCCGCTACTCGCTGGGGCGGAACGATTCGGGCATCTACACTTATTCGATTTTTACGCATCCGACTAATTATCCCGGCACCTCCTTCGGTGAAGCCCGGTTTTGTGCCAAGCTCAATGACAATGTCTTCGATTGGATGACCGTGGATTCCAATCGAAACATGGAAATGATCAGCACTTACGATTGGAACCATGGCACCCAAATGAACATGAAGGAAACCCGCTTGATGAACAGCGGGATTTACAAGGGCACGGTCGAGCACAAATACGATTATGCCGCCAATCAATTTGATGTGCGCGCCTGGGGCTGGTCCAGCAGCAAAGACAATGTCGGCATCTGGTTTATCAACCCCAGCACGGAGTATTTGAGCGGCGGGCCAACGAAAGTGGAATTATCCGCTCATCGCGATGCGACGTTTAACACTAACGCCCTCAACGCACCCGCGCCGCCGTGCCTCCTCAATTACTGGCGCGGCAGCCATTACGGCGGCAGCATTTGCAATGTGGCCGCAACGGACGACTGGACCAAAGTCATTGGCCCTTTTTTCATTTATTGCAATTCGGGTGATTCCCATGATGCTTTGTGGAAAGATGCCTTGCAACACGTGCAGGTGGAAGCCTCTGCGTGGCCTTACGATTGGGTTGAAGGTGTGGATTATCCACATAAAGCCGAACGCGCGACAGTTTCCGGGACCATTGTTTTTCATGATCCACAGGCTCCCG
This sequence comes from Pseudomonadales bacterium, assembly GCA_035500235.1. Taxonomy (GTDB): domain Bacteria; phylum Verrucomicrobiota; class Verrucomicrobiia; order Limisphaerales; family UBA11358; genus UBA11358. The sequence goes on from DATJXK010000013.1 coordinate 10,927, forward strand.
GCTTAATCATCAGCAACCTGCTTGTTGGCCTAACAGCGCCTGATTACGCACCAGCATCCGTTTCACGCGGTTTCGGTGGCGGCAGGCGGTTCGGGAGAGGAAATTTTGGCGGCGGATTCGGTGGTGGTGGTGGGAGTGGGTTCGGTTTGGCCGGGGGTGGTGAAGACGAAGCCTCCACGACCAATCAAAATAATTCTTTCGCCGGTCGAACGAATAATTTTAATTCCTATGCGCAGTTCGGCGAGGGTGCTACAAACCGGTTTGCCCGTTTCGGTACGAACAATTTTCGCGGGCGCTTTCCTTTTGGCTTTGGTTTTGGCCTGCCGCGAATTGTGGACTGGCAAATTGACGCAAAGAATTATGAGTTCTGGGTGCGCGCAGATGCCAATGGAAATTTCACCATTCCGAATGTGCGCCCGGGGCAATACACGCTCCATGCCATTGCTGATGGCGTTCTTGGTGATTTTGCTGTGAGCAATGTCACGGTTACTGCCGGGCAGAACCTCCAGCTTAGTGATTTGAACTGGCAACCGGTGCGTTATGGAAAACAACTTTGGGACATCGGCATTCCCAACCGCAATGCCGGGGAATTTCTTAAGGGCGATGATTACTATCATTGGGGCTGGTATCTGCAGTACCCGAAATTATTTCCGAATGACGTCAATTATATCATTGGAAAAAGCGATTTCCACAAAGACTGGTTCTTCGAACAGGTTCCCCACAATGAAGATCCGGACAATGCCAACGGCCTCGGCCAGGGCCGCAGCACCACCTGGTCAATTACGTTCGATCTGCCCGAAGTGCCGTCCGGTAAAGTGACATTGCGCATGGCTATTTGCGGTGTGGGTACGAGGGAGTTGTCTGTGAGTGTGAATGATCAGCCCGCCGGCACCGTGACCGGGCTGCTTTATAACGCCACCATCAATCGCGACGGCGTAGGCGGTTCCTGGGGTGAGCACGACGTCGCATTCGACGCTTCCTTAATGCATGCGGGAACAAATGTTATTAAATTAACCATCCCTGGCGGCGGCCTGACGAGTGGAATCATGTACGATTACCTGCGGCTGGAACTGAATTCATCGGCCTCGCTCGCATCAGCGAAACAATAAAATTAATGAAGCGGCATTTTATTATTGTAGTGCTGGCGGCTCTATTTCTATGGCCGTCAATTGACAGGGCAGGGGATGTGCGCACGACGTTGCCATTCGATTCTGACTGGCGTTTTCTAAATGCTGATTTGACTAATGCGGAAGAGCCGCAGTTAGATGATAGCTCGTGGCGTCAAATTAACGTCCCTCATGACTGGAGCATCGCCGGGCCATTTGCCGAAACCAATTTAACCGGCGGCGCCGGGGGATTTCTGCCATCAGGTGTCGGCTGGTATCGAAAACATTTTTCCCTTCCACAGGGCACCAAAGACCGATGCGTGTTCATCGAATTTGACGGCGTCATGGCTAACAGCGATGTCTGGATCAATGGCTTTCATCTCGGTCACCGCCCATTTGGCTATGTCAGTTTCAGCTATGAACTGACCGGCCATCTGAATTTTGGTGGCGATAATGTCCTTGTTGTTCGCGCCGATACTTCGCAACAGCCCGCATCACGATGGTATACGGGCGCGGGGATTTATCGGCATGTGCGATTGGTTGAAACTAGCCCGATTCATTTTGAGCATGATGGAGTTTTTATCACTACGCCGGAAGTTTCCCCGGAGTCTGCAACAGTAATGGTGGAGGCAGCCGTAACCAATGAATCTAATGCCGGTATAAAAATTACCGTAAAAACTCAACTCATTTCGCCTGATGGTGAGATGTTGGAAAATGCAGTTGTGGATGGAACTGTTGCAGCAAACGGCTCCTCTAAGTTATCGCCACAAATGACCTATCTGAAACCTCATCTCTGGAATTTGGATTCGCCGAGTCTGTATCAGGTCGTTAGCGAAGTGAGCGTCGACGGCCAAATATTGGATGAGATTACAAGCACCTTTGGCATTCGCGAATTTCACTTCGATGCCGCCACCGGTTTCTGGCTTAATGGGCAAAACTTTAAAATCAAAGGCGTGGCCATTCATGCTGATGGTGGCGCATTTGGCGCTGCGGTTCCGCTCGGTGTGTGGGAACAACGGCTGACGGCCTTGAAATCACTTGGTGTTAATGCTATTCGCACCGCCCACAATCCGCCCGATCCCGATTTTCTCGGCTTATGCGATCGTATGGGCTTTTTGGTCATGGATGAGTTTTTCGATTGCTGGACTGTGG
>DATJXK010000014.1:0-22454 GCA_035500235.1 Pseudomonadales bacterium
GCCCGGAAATCCTCCAGGAAGTCGCGGCCACGAAAGAGCGCATTGAAAATGAAGTCGTCCGCACGGGAGAACTGGAACGCAATGTCAAACTGGGCCGCGGCGGCATCCGGGAAATCGAATTTACGGTCCAAACGTTGCAAATTCTGCACGCGGGCCGCTCTCCTTTTTTGCAAATCCCGCAGACGCTGCCCTGCCTCGACAAACTGGCACAATATGATTTGCTGAAAAGCGAGAAGGCCGCACAGTTACAAGCGGCCTATGTTTTTCTGCGGGACGTCGAGCATCGCCTGCAAATGGACAATAATTTGCAAACCCACACGCTTCCGGAAGACCGGCCCGCATTGTTACGGCTCGCCCGATTGATGAATTTCACGACGCTGGCTAAGTTCCAATCGACGCTTCGCGCGCATACCGGCAATGTTCGCCGCGTTTATGAGTCGCTGCTTAAAAGTGAGGCGGGGGCGGCTGTATCCGCCTCTCTCCCACAGTTTGATAATGGGCAAGATGAATGGCCTCGACTCCTGGCCGCCCACTCTTTTCGTGAACCAGAAAAAGCCGCCGGACTATTCAGGGAATTTGCCGAAGGCCCAGGCTATCTCCATGTGTCAGCACGAACGACGGAACTGGCCCGGCAACTCATCCCGAAATTTCTGGCGCTTTGTCCTCCTTCTCCGCCAACCGGCAAGCCGCAAGGAATCGTCCTTTCCGATCCTGACCGCGTGCTGGCGCGCATGGACAGTTTTATCGGCGCGTATGGTTCGCGCGCAACGCTTTTTGAACTTTGGAACAACAATCCGAAATTTTTCGAATTGCTCATACTGCTCTTTGACCGCTCGGAATTCCTCGCAGAGGCCGCAATCCATACGCCGGATCTGATTGATGAACTGGTCTATACCGGCCGCCTCCAGCGGCGGAAAAACTCCACGGAAATTTTGAAGGAGCTGTGCTTTGGCCTGCAGGACGCCGACCAGTTTCTTTGGCTGCGGCGTTATCACGAAACTGAACTCATGCGCCTTGGCCTCCGTGATATTTCCGGACAAGTGGATATCGAGCAGACCCCGGCCGATTTTTCCGCGTTTGCGGATGCGTGCCTGCAATACGCACTCGAAGTTACTCTCAAAAAAAATAAAATTAAATCGGCGCCATTCGCCATCATCGGCCTTGGCAAACTCGGCGGAGGCGAAATAGCGTACGGTTCCGACCTGGACCTTTTCTTCGTCGCCGGGCCCAAAGAAAAAAACCTTCCACTGCTTCAAAAACTTGCCGCCGAAGTAATGGATTTGTTGTCCCGCCGTACCGAACAAGGAATTGTTTTCCACACCGACGCGCGCCTGCGACCGGATGGAGAAAAAGGAATGCTCGTCCCGACGCTGGACGCTTGCGAAAGCTATTATCGTGAACGTGCCCAACTTTGGGAAATCCAGGCACTGACGCGCGCGCGCTTTGTGGCCGGCAACATTGCTATTGGCGAAAAATTCCAAAAACTCACGGAGAAATGGGCTGATTTTTCGAGCGGACAATATTCCAAAGATTCGCGGTTTAAAGATTGGAAAGGCCAAATTGACCACATGCGGATGCGCGTCGAAAAGGAACGGACGCCTGCCGGGAAAGATGACCTGGCCATCAAAACCGGCAAAGGCGGTCTGATGGACGCTGAATTTATCGCCCAAACGCTTTGCCTGGAAAATGGCTGGCATGAGCCGAACACACTCCGCGCGCTACTGCGGGGACGCGATGAAAAAATTCTGCCGGATGCTGAAAAACTAATCGAAAATTATCGGCAGCTTCGGCGGGCCGAAGCCATCTTGCGCCGTTGGAGCGATGAGGGTGAGACGGTGCTGCCCGATGATGCCCCGGCGTTTTATCGGGTTTCCGTGCGTTGTGGCTTTGATTCGCCGGAAAAATTCCAGGCCGCGTTAGCAAAATGGCGGAAAGCCATCCGCGACGTTTATCGCAAAGTTTTTAAACGCTGACGATTTGCCTCATAAAGGAAGACTGCCGCTGCTGCCCCCACGTTCAATGAATCGATTTTTTCTGGCATGGGAATACTCACGGCTTCGTCACAACTTTCCAAAACGATTTCGGAGATACCCTCCCCTTCGCTTCCGAAGACGATGCAGCAATCATTCGTGAAATCGGCCCGTGGCAGAGATTTTTTACCATGAGGATGCGCCGCGATGCAGCGCACGCCGTTTTCACGCAGTGCGCGAAGTGTCTGCGGCAGCGTCTTGCCCCATGCATTCCCCTTCCCTATTTCGACGGCGGGCAGATGAAAAATAGCGCCCATCGAATTTCTCACGGCACGGCGTAAAAAAGGACTGCTGCTTGTTTCACCCACCAATAAAGCTTGCACGTTGAACGCGGCGCAATTTCGGACCAGCGCACCAAGGTTCTCAGAATTCGTCAGCCCATCTACCGCCGCAAGCAGCCGTGGCCTGGTGCTGCCCTGCAACACGCTTTCCAATGAAGCAGGCACAGGAATCTTCCCGACGGCGAGCACGCCCTGGAACATGGGAAAGCCCGTGAGTGTTTCCAGCCACTTTTTTTCCGCCTGATAGACGCTGACTTTTTCGGGTCGCGATTCGATTAACGGACGGAAATCATCCAGCCATTCCTCGGAAAAAACGGCCGAGATAACAGTGAAATGACTTTCCAGCAGACGTCGAACGACTTTTTCTCCTTCGGCCACGAAAATGCCTTCCACTTCGTGCTCCGCTGGCCGGCGCATTGTTGCGTAGGGCCGCAATTCCGGCGTGTCGAAGGACGAGATTTTTTGAATGTGTAGCATCGTGAAACGTTTAGCGACGCCATTCCCAAATCAACTGACGTTTCGTTTGCGGCGTGAGCTTGAAGTTTTCGGAAATCCGCAATCTTTCCACCCAAAAAATCTCACCGCCTGATTCCGCCACGATCAATTGATGGCGCTGTGCCCGGGGAATTTTTTGGTTTGTAAATAAATCCTGGAGCTTGGCTGATGATTTCATGCCAATGAGTTGAAAACGATCGCCCGCGCGCCAGTGGCGGAAAACAATCTCTCCGCCCATTTTGTCTGCGTCAAAATATTCGATCCCCGTTTTTCTGTCTGGCATTGCCAGCTTTTCCTGCGCTTCAATCCTCCATTTAAACCTGGCACCACCCAAAACAGCCCGGCCGGATTTCTTCAGCTTTACAACCAACTCACTATTGTCAAACTTGGCCCTTAGATGCTCCCGCACGCTTACCCGCCCTTTTTTGTCGCGCAGAACAGCATCATTTGAAACCACAGCCACCGGTTGATCTACCAACTTCCTCAATGATTCAACCAAATCAAAATCTGGCGCGAAGCCGAGCTCAGTCAACTGTCGCTTCAGGACATGGCGCTGGACTGCGATGGGCAATTTTTCAAAATCACGTTGAGTTGGAGCGGATTCTTTGCTGGAAAGCCATTGTTGCGCCATATCATTGGCGAAATCGGTTTCCGCCCCGGTAATGTCCATCAATCGTAAAATCGTTTTATTCAATGCGGGCTGGAACTGATCGCGAAGCAAAGGCAACAGTTTGTGCCGAATCCGGTTGCGTAAAAAATCGGTCGAGGAATTCGTGGCGTCTTCACGATAACGGATTTTGTTATCCCTGGCTAATTGCTCCAGTTCCACCTTGGAAAAGTCGAATAATGGCCGGACCAAAGAAATTCCTCCATCCGCCGGCGATGGCGCCTGCCATTTCATCCCTGCCAGGCCGCCGCCAGCGCCGCGCAAAACACGCAGGAAAAAAAGCTCCACCTGGTCGTCTGCATGATGGGCCAGCGCGATAGTGTTTATGTTCCGCTGCCGCGCCGTTTGTGCCAAAAATTCATGGCGCAACTTGCGCGCGGTCATTTCGATTGACAGCTTCGATGCCTTGGCAAACCTCTTCACATCCGCTCGCCCGGCTACAAATGGCAATTTCATTGCCTTGGCGGATTTACGAACGAATGCCTCATCTGCATCGCTCGCCACACCACGCAACTGATGGTTGAAGTGCGCCACGGTCAAATTCCAGCCTCGGGCTGTGGAAAATTTCCCCAACAAATAAAGCAATACCATTGAATCCACGCCGCCCGATACCGCTACGAGGATTTTATTGTTGGTTTCGGGTGCGCGAAATTTCTGGAACAGTGTAGAGCCGTGGTTTTGGACTGCCGCAGAGCGCATGAGAATTAACCTCGCAACGCCTGTGCGACATCGCCCCACGGAACGATTTTTTCCTCGCGCGTTTTCAAATTCCGAACGCGCACCGACGAGTCGCTGTCCATTTTTGCGGTGAACGGTGCGTTTAATTCCTGGGCGCGTTTGAATTGTTTATCCGGCTTGGCGGGCGTGAGTGAATATTCCACGCTAAATTCAGCCACCCGCAAATCATTGACCAGCTTTAGTGACGCGCTTCGCAAACTCTCGTCCTCAATCAAAACAAATACATCCACGCCCGAGCCAAACACTGGCAGAAGCTTTCGATCTTTGAGCAATTCCAGCAGTACCACGTCGCCCATGCCGAAGCCGAGCGCAACCAAATCCACCTTGCCGCCGCTGATCAATTTTACGAGGTTGTCATAACGTCCGCCGCCGGCAATGGCCCGAAATTCCCCTTTGCGGTCAAAAGCCTCAAAAACCACGCCCGTATAGTACGCCAGTCCCCGGATGACGCGATAGTCCACTTTGACAAAGTTGGCCAGGCCGCGCGCCGCGAGATTTTGCAGGATGCTTTCCAGTTCAGCGGTGGGCTTGCCGGATTCAATGAACTGGTTTACGCCCGCCAGCGAAAATCCCAGCGCTGACAATTTTTTCTCCGTTTCCTCCGGCGAGCTGCGTTCCAGCTTGTCAATTATCTGAAAGAATTCGTAGGCCGATGCAGGATTGCCTTTTCCTTGCTCGAAGAACTCCTGCCAGGCATTGCGGCTGCTAAGGCGAATAACAAAATCCTGTTCCGTCAGGCCAAAGGAACGCAATACGTCAATAAGCAGCGCGATTAGTTCAGCATCCGCCGCCGGGTCTTTTTCCCCGATAATATCAGCGTTAAACTGGAAGTGTTCGCGTAGCCGGCCCTTTTGCTGGCGTTCGTAGCGGTAAAGCTGGGGAATCGCAAACCACTTGATCGGCTTTTTGTATTGGCGCTCGTGCGCAGCCACCATGCGCGCCAATGTGGGTGTCATTTCCGGGCGCAGGGCAATGTTCCGCTCCCCTTTGTCTGTAAAATTGTAAAGTTGTCCGACGATTTCGTCGCCACTCTTGGTCGTGAACAGTTCAAGCGGCTCCAGCGGTGGGCCGTCGTATTCGCGGAAATTATAGCGGCGCGCCATTTCCCGCCATTTATCGAAGATATATTGGCGGGCGGCGGCGCTCCAAACGTCGGTATGCGGCAATGGCTCCGGATAAAAATCCCGGAAACCGGGCAGTCGTTCCATGCCTTAAAGCTAAGGGATTTTGTCGGGCCATTGAAGCGCAAAAGCACTTCAAATCATCACGGCGCCGGGCCCTAAGATTTGGCGGGCAGTTTCAGAACCTCAGACCGCATCTCTTTGCCGGCTCGGAATTTGACCGTGGCTCGGGCAGGAATCGGTACATTGTCCTTGGGCTGGTTCGGGTTGCGCCCGACACGCGGCTTGCGGATTTTGACCTCGAAAACGCCGAAGTTGCGTAATTCCACTTTGTTATTGCCGGCCAGCGCTTCGGAGATGTAGTCCAATGTCTTCTGGACTACCTCGAAAACCTGCTGTTGGCCCAGGTTGGTTTCTTCACTTATGCGAGTGACAAGGTGCCGTTTGGTGAGAGTCATATTTCTTTTAGTTCTGAGTTATATTAATTGGAAACCACAATGCCAATGTGCAAAACCATCCTGCAACGCGTGGAACATTGCCCCGGCCATTGGGCCCGCACCACACGCATCTACAGTAGCAATCTGGCGATTCATACGCTTCCCTCTGCCAATTAATGATACAACCTGCTTATATAGAAAAGACAACGATGGTGCAACAACTATTTTTGTCATATTCCCTTTCAGGCAGGTTGTTGCTGGGTTAGGCAATGCAGCGAACCGAAGCCCCAGACCAAATCCACAGCATGAATACCCATTACCGGCCGGTCTTTAAACAATTCGCCTAAAATACCCAGGGCAACACGATCATTAGGATCGTTAAAGGTGGGAACGATCACCCCGGCATTGCATATATAAAAGTTGGCGTAGCTGGCAGGCAGACGCACTCCGTCAAAATAAAGTGGCGACGGCATGGGTAATTCGACCACTTCCGGCTTCGAGCCGTCCTCCAGCCGCAAGTCATGGATACGTTCCCAGTTTTCGGCCAGAGGAGCAAAGTTCTCGTCACGCCGGTTCTTTTCGCGGACGAGCACCAGTGTTTGGCGATTCACAAACCGGCAAATATCATCAATGTGACCATGGGTATCATCCCCAACTGGGCCCTTGGCCAGCCAAAAGATATTTTTAACTCCCAGATAATTTTTCAGCGCAGTCTCGATTTCTTTTTTACCCAGCCCGGGATTTCGCACTTGGATCTTCGGATCCAGATAGCATTGCTCTGTGGAAATCAGCGTGCCGCTGCCATTGAGTTCGATTCCTCCACCCTCAATCACAAATGGTTTGCCGTCATATTCAGCGTGAAAGAGTTTTTTGTTCAAAACTCGCGCGGCCGTTTCCGGCACTTTGGTATCTTTGCGCCAATTGTTATATTTAGCCCAACCATTGAAATGAAAATGGACAATCGCTGTCTCGGTTTTTTTATTTCCCGTTGTTCGTTTAATAAAAATGGGGCCCGTGTCCCGCGTCCAACCGCGATTAGTTGGGTGGGTTACAAAGTGAATTTTCTTCAAGTCTGCCCCGACGTTTTTAATAATCCGGCGCGCCTCATTCACATCTGCTTTATTTCGAACAATTAAGAAGATTTCTTCGCCTTCAGAAATTTTCCGGATCATCTCGCCGTAAACCCACGGAATGATCTCAAACTTCCCCGGCCAATCATCGGCGTTATGCGGCCAGCCCAGCCACGTAGCCTTGTGAATCTCCCATTCTGCTGGCATGGAATACGCTTCCTCTACAGGTGCCGGCTCAGGGGCGATTTTTTTCTTAAGCATAAAATAAAATCGTCCGGAAGATATCGCCTCCGGAGATTCGGTTCAATGATGTAAAGTTTGACCAATTAAAAAATGTATCTGAAAAAAATTTAACTTTTCGCTTGGAATTTTATGAAGTTGAGCGATATTAAAATAAGGCCAATGGTGAAGTTAGAAACCGGCCATTGATCATATGTTTATCAGGCAAAACATATCTAGGGTTAACAGGTTCAGTAACATGGGAATGGGATTAAGGGTAATTATGGGCATATTGGGAAATATTGGGAAAAAATTGGTTTATTTGGCGTGTGTTGTGGGCTTACCGGCCCTGGTTTTTGGTGAAACAAATGTCTCTCCGGCAATATCTATTGCCACCTTGAAATCGGGAGCCACTGCCGCGGATATTCAAAAAGTACTGGATCGTTATACGAACGGCTGCGAAGTCATTCTGCCGCCCGGAAAAATTCTCGTGAAGCAGCCCATCGTGTTGCAGCACGATAAGCAGACTCTTCGCGGTTCCGGCCCGACGACGATTTTATTTCTGGCGGATAACGCCAACTGCCCCGTCATCATCATGGGCCAGCCTATTAATCACCCCATGCAAACCATCCGGCACGTGCGTGTCGCCGAATTGTTCATTGACGGCAATCGCAGCCACCAGCAGCGTGAACTCTGGCGCGAGTCCGGGGAAGGCTCGGAAATCCGCAATAACGGCATTACCGTCCAAAACGTGAGTGATTCGCGCATTGAAGATATCACCTGCACACGCTGCCGCTCCGGCGGCTTGGTCACCACCCTTGGCGTAAGCCGCCTAACGGTTGATAACTTTGGTTCATTCGACAACGAGTTCGATGGTCTGGCTTGCTATCTCACGACTGATTCGGTTTTCTCAAACCTGGATCTCCACGATAATCCCGGCGCAGGTATCTCCCTGGATTTAGCTTTTGACCATAACGTCATTCGCAGCGCCGTCCTGGCCAGCAATGACCTGGGCATTTTTATGCGAAACAGCCGTGATAATAAATTCGAGCATATTTCCATCGAGAACAATCACAACTACGGCGTTTTCATGGCCCAGGCATTTCAGCCGGACGAGAACAGCGTGAAGCCCCAGGCGAAAACCGAATGCGCCAATAATTCATTTACCAATCTCGTCGGCCTCCGCAATGGCCGGGCTGATTTCCGCGTCAACGATGTTTCCTGCACTAACAACGTCATCATCGACGCCCAATTCAAAGGAAGCGTTCGTGCGCTTTCGCTCGCTGAGCCGGACTTGGTGACCGTGAAATAAAGGGTCCGTCGCATTCGCAGATTGCGGCGGTCAGGTATTGTGCCTGCCCTGATTTTCAGGTTTTAATTTCGATCGGCTCGCCCATCTTTATTTAAAGAAGCGAGCCGTTTTTTCTTATAAGCATCACCGGCCCCTTCTGATTTTAAGTGTTGGCAAATGCCAGAACATCCGTATTGTGAATGGGCGGATTTCTTTCACTTTAAATACATGAGCAAAACGAACAAAAAAAATTCTGGCGGACCGGTTTCACAATTCATCCAGCACCATTATCGGCATTTCAATGCCGCTACTCTCGTAGACGCTGCGCAAGGCTATACTAAGCACCTCAATAGCGGCGGACGCATGATGGTTTGCCTGGCCGGCGCTATGAGCACGGCTGAATTAGGCCTCTCACTCGCCGAAATGATTCGCCAGGACAAAGTGCATCTCATCACCTGCACCGGCGCGAACCTCGAGGAAGACGTTTTTAATCTCGTGGCGCATGACTACTACGAGCGCGTGCCGAACTACCGCGAACTCTCCCCGAAAGAAGAGGAAGCGTTGCTCAATCGCCATCTCAATCGCGTTACCGATACGTGCATTCCTGAAGGCGAAGCCATGCGCCGCATGGAAAAAGCCATGCTCGAAGTCTGGGGCGCTGCCGACAAAAAAGGCGAACGCTTTTTCCCGCATGAATTCTTTTACAAGGTCCTCCTGAGCGGCAAATACAAAAAATATTACCAGATCGACCCGAAAAATTCCTGGATGCTCGCCGCGGCGGAAAAGAATTTGCCGATCGTCGTGCCCGGTTGGGAAGATTCCACGCTTGGCAATATGTACGCCGCCGCCGTTATTCGCGGGCAGGAAGGCGGCTCAGACCCCATCAAAAATGTCCATACCGTTCGCACCGGTATCGAATACATGACCTGGCTGGCTGATTTTTACACCAAAACCACCGCCAAAAGCCCCCTGGGTATGTTCCAAATTGGCGGCGGTATCGCGGGTGATTTCCCCATTTGCGTCGTGCCGATGCTTCACCAGGACTTGCAACGGACCAAAGTTCCGCTTTGGGGCTATTTCTGCCAAATTAGCGATTCTACCACCAGTTACGGCAGCTACAGCGGTGCTGTGCCAAACGAAAAGATCACCTGGGGCAAGCTGGGCGTGAAGACTCCGAAATACATCATCGAATCTGACGCCACCATCGTCGCCCCCCTCATTTTTGCCCATGTATTGGGGTGGTAATCAAAATAATAGTGCCCGCCGAAAGGCACGGTATTTGCTGAATTAAAACGGTTCATGAATCAGTCGGATTTTCAGGTTTTATTGGTGGAAGATGACCACGATATGCAGGCGATGCTTTCGCAACTCCTGCAAAATGAACGTATTACACCTGATATCGTCGGCAATATTCACCTGGCGGCCAAAGTCATGCGGGAAAAGCACTTCGACCTGATACTGCTCGATTTGTCCCTGCCCGGCGGCGATGGCTTTGAATTACTCCGCCAAATCCCTAACGATCCCCTCATCCAGCAGGCTCCCGTCATCATCCTCACCATGTCCCAAAGCCTGAAGGACAAGCTTCTGGGTTTTGAGTTGGGTGCGGCTGATTATATCCTGAAATCCTCGGAATCCTCCGAACTGCGCGCGCGCATTCTTGCCGTGCTCCACTCGAAGCGACAGCAGGACAAACTCATCCAGCAAAACCGCGAGCTCACCGTCGCCCGCGCCGCCGCTGAATCCGCCGCCCGCGCCAAAGCCGAATTTCTCGCCTCCATGAGCCATGAAATCCGCACGCCGATGAATGGTGTGATCGCCATGGTGGGCTTGCTCATGGAAACCCCGCTGACCTCCGAGCAGCGCGGTTATCTCGAAACCATCCATGCCAGCAGCGACGCTCTGCTTACCATCATCAACGACATTCTCGATCTATCCAAAATCGAAGCGGGCAAATTGGAACTCAATCCGCACTCCTTTAACCTTCGCAGTTGCGTGGAAGAAACCTTGGAACTGATGGCCGCAAAGGCATTCGAAAAAAATCTCGACCTGGTCTGCGATATTTCCGACGACATCCCAAGCATGGTCGAAAACGATTCCATGCGCCTGCGGCAGGTGCTGACGAATTTGTTGAGCAACGCCATTAAGTTCACGAAGACCGGCGAAGTCATGCTCCGCATCCGGACCGTTGGTTCCAAACCGGAAGACAATGGCCGCACGCAAATGCGTTTGCAATTTTCCGTGACGGATACCGGCATCGGCATTTCCGCCGACGGCCTGGCGCGATTATTCAAACCCTTTGGCCAGGCGGAAGCTTCCACGGCGCATAAATTTGGCGGTACCGGCCTGGGACTGGCCATCAGCAAACGGCTCGTCGAATTGATGGGCGGAAAAATCTGGGCTGAAAGTGCACCCAATACCGGTTCCACGTTCCACTTTACGATTAACGCCATGGCGGAAGCCAATGCCGCGCCGTATTCATTGGCCGGACGACAGGAAAAGATCGCCGACCTGCGCATCCTCATTGTGGATGATAACGCCGCCACCCGCTCCAGCCTTGTTGCTCAATGCTCACGCTGGGGAATGGTCGCGCACGCGGCGCAAAATGCCCGCGAAGCTCTTTATCTCATTAATGCCGGCGAGGAATTTGACCTGGTCATAATGGATTCACAAATGCCCGGCACAGACGGCTTCACGCTCGCGGCGGAAATTCATCAAATCCCGCGCGCTGGATTGCTGCCCGTTATTCTACTCGTGCCCCTGGGCGTTCGCCTGGAGACACCGCCGTCCGAGCGCATGCCCTTCATCAGTTACGCGGCCAAGCCTCTCCGGCCCGCGCAGCTCGCGGAAACCATCCATCGCGCCGTCACCAACGCTAAATCCCCCACTGAACGCATTGTCGCGCCGAAGCCCCAGCCGCCGCAGGCCGTTTCTACCTCTCTCGAAATCCTTTTGTGCGATGATAATTCCATCAACCAAAAAGTCGCGATGCGCATCCTGCAGCAGCTCGGTTACAAGCCGGATGTCGCCGGCAACGGCCGTGAAGCGCTCGAGGCCATGGATAAAAAACGGTACGATTTGATTTTTATGGACGTGATGATGCCGGAAATGAACGGTCTGGAAGCGACCGGAGAAATTCGCGTCCGGCAGAAATCAGGCACTTCTGAAAATTATAAATCGAAAATCATTATCATCGCGATGACCGCCCAGGCCATGCAGGGTGATCGTGAAAAATGCATTGCCGCCGGCATGGACGATTATCTGGCCAAACCCATCCGTCCCGGCGATGTGCGGAATATGATTGCCAAATGGACTATGCCAAACGATTCTAAAGAAACGAAAGTGACAGCCCCGGCAGTGGCGGCTCCGGCCGCAGAAGCCCCGGCTGTAGATATGGAACGGCTCAATGAAATGGCCGGTGGCGATAAAGACATGCTTCGGGAACTCGTGGACCTTTTTAATAAACAGACCACCAAACAGCTCACCCAGCTTGAGGGTGCCGTGCGGGAAAAGAAAGCAGAGGAAGTCCGGCATTTGGCCCACAGTTGCAAAGGTGCCAGCGCCACCATGGGTATGGCGCCGCTCGCTGCCATCTTTTTTGAGTTGGAAAAGATGGGCCGCGCCGCGACGCTCGACGGAGCGGAGAAGTTTGTCGCCGACGCCGCGCGCGAATTTGGGCGCGCCCGGGATTTCCTGGCCACGCTGCCGGCATTGGCCGGCACGCCGGCAGCAGTATTGACATGAAAAAGATCCTCATCATCGAAGACGACCAGATCCTGGGTAATATTTATCGGAACAAGCTTGCGGTGGAACACTACCAGGTGGAAGTCGCCAACAACGGCGAATCCGGCCTGGCGCTCATGCGCAGCTTCAAGCCCAACATGATCCTGCTCGATCTCGTGCTGCCGCAAATGTCCGGTATTGAGGTCATCAAACATATCCGCTCGGAAACAGATTTCGCCGGCGTGCCCGTGGTTGTCCTTTCCAATACTTATTTGACCAATCTCATTCAGGACGCCTGGAAAGCTGGGGCCACCAAGTGCCTTTCCAAGGCCAGTTGCTCGCCTAAGGACATCGTGGATATCGCCCGCCAAACCGCCGGTATCAGCAACGTCGCGCCCGGCGGCCCGGCTCCCGGTGAAAAAACGGCCGCCCCGCCCAAGGCCGGGATTTCTGTCGATCCCAAAGCCGACCTGGAATTTCAGGAAGAACTGCGCAAACAATTTGTTGAAAGCCTGCCCGCTACTCTCACGACCTTGCGCGCCGCTCTCATGAACCTCTCGCGCGCAAGCGACGAAGTGCTGCGTCTCAAGCAGATTTATGAACTCCATCGGCGCGTGCACGCTTTGTCCGGCAACGCCGGTATCGCGGGCCTTTTTCTCATCGCCCAGATGGGTGCCGCCCTCGAAGCCCTGCTCAAGGAACTTTACGAAAAGCCCAAGAGCATCAATGCTTCCACTCTTCGCACCGTGGCCGCCGCTGTGGATTTCCTTGGCTACCTTTTCCAAAACGCGCTGGCGCCGGAAAAACAGGAAGTCGGCACCGCCAATATCCTTGTCGTGGACGACGAGCCCATTTCGCGCCGCGCTATCATTTACGCGCTTGAAAAAGCCCAGTTGCCTTCCACCGGCGTGGACGACCCGGCCCAAGCCCTTACTCTCCTGACGGACAGTTATTTCGACCTCGTTTTCCTGGATGTGGATATGCCCGTCATGAATGGCTTTGAACTGTGCGCCAAACTGCGCCAGATGCCGCAGCACAAAAAAACTCCCGTCCTCTTTGTCACTGCCCTGAGTGATTTCGACAGCCGCACCAATTCAACCATGGCCGGCGGCAATGACTTCATCGCCAAGCCGTTCCTGTTCATCGAACTTACTGTCAAAGCGCTCATCCACGTCCTTCGCGGCAAACTAGCCGCCAAACCGGCGTAGTTTGTTGGAGTTCAAACCTTAGTTTGTTTTCGAATCTCAAATCTGAAACTTGAGATCAACCAAGGATTCTTGACGCAACACGCAGCACGTCTTCGCCTCCCCTACCCCTTCAGCTCAAACTCAAACATCTCCTTGGCCAAAGCGCCTTCGCCCACTTTCGTGACGCCGCCAGTCATGCGGATGTCATAGTGCTCGCTGATTTCAATTTCAATCGTTCCGCCCGGCATGTGTACGCTGATCTTTCGGTCCGCCAATCCCAACCGGTGCGCCACCGCCGCTGCCGCGCTGCTGCTTGAGCCGCTCGCCAGTGTGTAGCCCGCCCCGCGTTCCCAGATTTCGATTTGGATATTGTTTCGGTCAATCACCTTCATGAACTGCACGTTCGTGCGATTGGGAAAACGTAAATGCGTTTCCAGCAACGGCCCGATTTGCTTGGCAATCTCCGGGCTGATCTTCGGCATCGGCAGCACGCAATGCGGATTTCCAATCGTCGCCGCGCAAAAATTATAACGCTCACCGCGCAAATGGATGGGCTCATTGATGACCTCACGCCGCGGGCCGGCCACCGGGATCTCATCACTCCAGAAACTAACCCGGCCCATTTCCACGCGCACGATGCGTCCGCGCTGCATCACCGTGGCGCGCGCGATGCCTCCCGGTGTTTCCACCGAGAACTCCTCGCCTTTCACCAGTTTTTTGTCCCACAAATAGCGTGAAAAAATCCGCAGACCATTCCCACTCTTCTCCGCCTCGCTGCCGTCCGGGTTAAAAATTCGCAGGCCGAACTGCGCCTTAGTGGACGGCAACGGCCCTTCCAAAATGCCATCCGACCCGATGCCGAAATTCCGGTGGCAAATCGTCCGGATTTGTGGCGGCGTAAGCGGAGACGTCAAATCTTTGGGATTGATGACCAGATAATCATTTCCCAACGCATGATATTTTGTGAAAGCCAAAGGCATCGGTAAAGTATGAATTAAAAGTTAGAAATTAAAAATGTATTTTCTCGTATTACAGCAGAAAACAGCAACCCCTATGCCCATTTTAGAGCTTTTAAATCAGAAATTGGCCGGTGGAACAACATCCAATACTGTTCGCGGCAATCATTGAATGGACGTGAACGTTACGCCTCCCTCGCCCCCATCGGGGGAGAGGGCTGGGGTGAGGGGGGCATTCGTCACAACTTAAACCAGCTATCGTCCTTCGGCGTTTTCCACCCCGCAAAGCAGTAATATAAACCTGCGGGAGCTATTTCTTCACCGCCGGTACTGCGTTTGTTGGACCATTGCGATAAATGATAGTTCGTTCGCCCAAAACCATGCAATTATACAATGCCCGGCTCATTTGGTAGCGCGTCAGAAAAAAACTGCTTCCCGGCGCTTCCTCGTGCGAAACCACCACCTGCTGCACCAAATCGAAAATGCGAATGCTCAACGTTTGGTATTTCCACACAACTGGATTGGCCAGGTCCATGTCTGAGGCTACATAAAACAATTTGTCTCCCGCTTCCCAATAAACCCATTCCTCGTTCGCCACCGGCGAAAGTGGAGCGGCATCAATGAGTTGTTCCCCGGCAGGCAGGTTAGTGTCCACCATATTTTCCCTCGCCGCTTCTTTGCGCACGGCTTCCCGCAGATGTTCCAGCAGCGCCGCGTCGGGATACTCACTTTCGTTGCGCGTGCTATAGAGATAGTCGCGCATCGCCAGCATGTCCTCAGTCACGACCGCGCAATCTCGTGGCGCCTGCTGCGGAAGGTTGCCGCGCGCAATCCGAATTATTCGGAAATTCGGGCTCTTCACTGCCGTCCCGGTTTCCTCGATTGTATAATCCGCTTTTTTCACATAGACCGAGATGCCGAGTTGCGGAAGCATGATTTCAGCAAATTGGCTGTGATCGTCAGCATCCAATTCCTCCGGCACATGGCGCACCCAGAAGACAAATTGTTTTTGGTCGAGAATATTTTCCACATCCGCTTCGTGCAACTGCCAGCGGTAAAGATAGCGCATAATTTCGTGCAGATAAGAAAGCTGCAACAACTCAGGCGGGACCGTTGGGTTCTGGGCGACCGGCACCGTGCTTTGGCATCCCGGCAATAACCCCACCAATGCCAGCAATAGAACCAGGTATATATTTTTCAAAATTTTCATTGAGGATTCTTACGCAAAGTGAAGAAACGGTTCCCACCCAGGGCGCCATCGTACGCCGATGGAATGGAAACAAAATTGCCGCCGGGATTATAGATGTCCAAATCCGTCATCCAGGAATACGCCCGCCCGGTAACCCGAATGGAACCAACATATTTGAGGTCCGCGTAACGGTCAGCCTCCTCGATTTCTCCCTTGAGATAAGCGTTGGCCAAACCCTGGGCGTAATTTAATAGATTCGCGAACCGGCCGGGCTGGCTGCCTTTATTCGCGATTTGCAGCAGATAATTTAACCGTTCTTCCACCCGTGGCGTGACTACAAAGCGCCCCTGCTTGTCCCGGGAAAAACCTTTGCATTGCGGCCGCCCGCCCGTACCCGTGATAACATCAATAATATCCGACGAACTCACCCCTGCCACCTGCCATTGCGAGTATTTATCGGGGATATGATGAATGCGCGAATACAGCACCCACAGGACCTGAAGCATCGCCGCTTTAGTATCGCTCTCACTCTTATAGGAGCGCTCGCCGGGAAACGGCGTTTCACTGATCAAAAGGCGCGCCAGATAACCATTCGTCGTGTTCGCCGGCGCGATTTGGATAAATTCCGCCACCACGTGAACCGGCGACAATATCACAACTGCCGCCAGCAAAGCTGCCAATGTCAGTAGCAGAGGGCTGGTCAGTCGATTAGGCATCATATATGCGTTAATTAAAGAGTGCTCTATTATGGATGTTTTGGTCAACACCGTTGCTGCTGCGTGAACAACCAGGAGCCAAGTTTCGGTTCCGGCGTGGGCGTTCTGTGGTAAAATGTTTGTTGCGTTCTTTGACATGGGCATGTCCGAAAGCTCCGGAGGAGCGGCATATTTGTAGTTCCCTCAGCCCAAATGATTCTCAAGCCCCGCAGGGGCGGCATATTCTGGATATTTCCTGATCCTGTCGCTCTTGGACAGAGCTTGGCCGCCCACCTTCAGAAGGCTACGGAAACCTATGGAAGGGGAGCCCCGGGCAACTTTAAATGGCCAGCGCCTTAGCGCCAATGTGAAACAATCCGTATTTATAGTGGCAAAATGGCCCCATTATCCCCAAAGGATAACACAAAACCCCTTGCTGGTGGCCTGCGTCTAATTTATGATAATTTGTCTGTGACCGAGCCAAATCAGTCCAAAACCGCCGCCGCAGGCCATTGCGCCGGCGTGGAGGTATGCCCTCTCAACCGCGTGCCGGTTGGGGCGACTGTTTGTATCAAATCCCTGGCCGCCTCGCCGGAAGTCCGGGAACGCCTGCTCGCGCTTGGTCTGGCTGAAAAACAGGAGCTTAAACTCCTTAGTAGCCGTGAATCGAATTTCGTTTGCCAGGTCTGCGACGCCCGTTTGGATTTAAACGCAGAATTGGCCGAGGCCATCCTCGTGGAACCTCCCCTGCCCGTCCGCGAGTTACAAAACCTCGTGGAAGGTGTTTCCCAGCCCAAAAGCAGGCCGGTCCGCACCGTTCTTCACGTATTGTTTTTGGTCGCCGCTATCGTGGTCGTCGGCATTTTGGTCTGGCAAGGATTAACTGCCGGCGGCAATCCAAATCCCACTGCTCCCAATACCAGTCCCGCCGCAGCCACCCTGGACATCGGCGTCCTCGTTTTTCGCGAAGGATTGGAAACTATTTTAGTATTGGCCGCCATCGTCGCGAGTATGACGGGTGAACGTGCCGCACAGCGCAAGCCGGTTATCGCCGGGGCGGGCGCGGCATTTGTGGCCACACTCATAACGTGGTTCGTCGCTGTGGGCATCATGAGCAACTTGCAGCAAAACGTTTCCGCCCTTCATTTGCAGGCGGCCACCGGTCTGCTCGCGGTCGTGGTGCTGCTGGTCGTCATGAACTGGTTCTTCCACAAAATTTATTGGGGCGGCTGGATCGCGATGCACAATCGCAATAAAAAGAAGCTGCTCACCAGCGCGAGCGTGTCGGAAATCTCGGGACGCCGGCTTACCTTTGGCCTCGCTTTGTTAGGTTTCGCGTCGCTCTATCGCGAAGGGTTTGAAGTCGTGTTGTTCCTGCAAACCTACTATTTGCAAATGGGCGGCAAAATTGTTTTGCTGGGTGCTCTGGCAGGATTGTTCTTCACCGGCATCGTAGCCGCGCTCACCTTTGTGGCCCATCGCCGCTTGCCGTACCGCAAGATGCTCGTCCTCACCGGATTTCTCCTTGGCATCGTTCTCCTGGTCATGGTCGGCGAACAGGCGCAGGAAATGCAACTGGCCGGGTGGATTCCCACAACCTCCATCCCGTGGCTGCAAAATAAAATTCCCGACTGGGCCGGCCTCTGGTTCTCTGTCTTCCCCACCGTGCAAACGCTGGTTGCCCAGGGAATCGCGTTGTTATTGGTAGTGGGTTCATACTATGCCGCCCGTTATCAAAGCGCCAAAGAACGTGAAGAGGAACTGGCGGCAGTCGAAAGAGTTTAGTAACCTTTACCCGGATGCAGCCACTCAAGCCTTCCGTGGATTTAAAAATTGTCTATAGCCCCCGCTATAATATTTCCTTTTTCGGCATCGAACAGTTCCACCCTTTCGATTCCAAAAAATATGGGCGCACCTGGAATGTCCTGCTCAAACAGTTTAATTCCCATCTCTCCAAACATCATTTGACGGTGGACCGCCCGGTTTCAGACGAAGAATTGCTTCTGGTGCATTCGAAGGAATACCTGGCAAGCCTCAACTCACCGGCCAAGCTCGCCTCCATCCTGGAACTCCCGGCGGTGCGCTTCCTGCCCGGCTGGATGACCGCATGGCGGGTCCTGCTCCCGATGCGATGGGCCACGCGAGGATCGGTTATCGCCGCCAAAGCCGCGCTGCAAACCGGCGCCGCCATAAACCTGTCCGGCGGTTACCATCACGCCAAACCGAACCAGGGCGAAGGCTTTTGCGTCTTTTCCGATGCCGCATTAATCGTTTATCAATTGCGCCAGGAGAAATTGTTGCAACCGGACGATACAATTGCTTACGTAGACCTCGATGCCCACCATGGGAACGGCGTCTGCCATCAGTTCCTGGCCGACAGACGGGTTTCCATTTTCGATATGTATAACGAAAATGTTTATCCCGGAAAAGAATTCGAACATCACCAGCGGATCGACTGGAATATTCCGCTGCCTTTTGGCTGTCCGGGAGCAGAATATCTGGCCATTTTGCGGGAGAACCTGCCTCGCTTCCTGGATTCATTGGACAAGCGCCGGTTGAAGCTGGCCATCTATAATGCGGGCACTGATGTTTTTGCGGGCGATAAGCTCGGCGGATTGGGTCTGTCTGCCGATGATGTTCTCGAACGCGATATGTTCGTTATAAACGAATTCCTACAACGCCAAATACCCTTCGTCATGGTATTGGCCGGCGGATACAGCCGGCAAAGCTATCAATTGGTGGCAAACACGGCAGCAAAGTTGCTTAGCTGAATTCAAGAAGTTAGTGCCGAAACTCTTGAATTATGAAAAATAAAATCCTGCCGGGCATAGCCATGCTCACCGTGTGCGTCATTCGCGCACAGGCGCAAATGCCCATCGGCGGCGTTCATTATGCCGCCGGACTCGAAGGCATCAAAGGCGGGGCGCTCCCCGGGCCGGGAATTTATGCGCGCGACGACAATTTCTTCTACTACGGCACTTCGGATTTGTTGTCTGATTACAAATCGTACATCTATCAGCAAGGCCCGCAAGTCATGTGGATGACGCCCTGGAAAATTCTTGGTGCAGATTACGGCATGAATGTCATGGTGCCGCTGATTTATAACAATACAAGCTACAAGGAATATCAAGCTCTCCCCAGCGGCTTCGTACAAACTATTTCAAAAGGCATAAATCAATTCGGCCTCGGCGACATCGAAATTGAACCGCTGCTTCTGGCGTGGCATTTGAAGCATTTTGATTTCAGGGCTGGCTACGGGTTTTGGGCACCCACTGGCATTTATCATAACACCAGCATAGTCAATCTGGGCGATGGTTTGTGGACGCAGATGATTTCTTTGGGCGGCGTCTGGTATCCGGACCAGGACAAAAGCTGGGCCTTTTCGATTTTGAATCATTTTGAATGCAATTCCCAGGCTCCGGGCACACACCTTGGGCCAGGTGGATTTCCGGGCGGGGGCGGTTCCGGCGAGATTGCGGTTCCGGCAAACATCCCCTGCTCTACTTACACCATGGAGTGGGGAGCCAGCAAAACCATTTATAAAAAGATCGATATTGGTGTCGTCGGATATTTTCAGGAACAATTTATGTACCAGTCATCGTCTCCATTCAATGATTCTCAGGTGGCAGCTATCGGGCCGGAAGTCCGGTCGGAATTTCCGGGAACGGGATGGACGATTGCACTGCGGTACGAATATCAATTCCTGGCCAACAACAGTCCGCAAGGACAAGTGGTGAATCTCATGGTATCGAAGAGATTTTGAAGAGTGGTGCCCACGACAGGACTTGAAGGACTCCCCGAAAGCGCCGGAATCACTGCGTTTCCGTCGCTTCCCCCGCCCGCTGCCTTTTCGCTGCCCTTCAAATTTGTTTTTATATTACATTATCACTAAAATTTTGCAACACACAGTTAACCCATGAACTCATTTGAGATTTAGTTTGACAGGCCACAGTTGAGTGCATAAATCGGGTGAATGCAACCAGAAGGAATATTAACCTCGACCTTATAGACCTATGCACCGCATTTCTTATGCTTGGATTGAGAATTTCAGAGCTTGTAAAGCTGTCGGTATTCAACTTGATGATTTTACGCCATTGGTTGGACAAAATAATGTCGGCAAATCTGCAATTCTTGATGCAATAAAATGGCTCCTCAAGCCGGAAGCACTTTCGACAGCCGATTTCAATGATGTAAAAAAACCGCTTGTTGCGACTGCCTGCATTGAAGGAATTACAGCTAAAATACTCGAACAAGTTCCCGAACAAAAACATCGAACCGCAATCGAGCCGTATTGTCCAAAGGGTGTTTTATGGATTCGTGCGACAGCGACAGGGCCTAAGACCTTTTCCCAAGAAGTTTGGGATCCAGCGAAGGCGGACGCCAAAGGCAATCCAAAAGAATGGCGGCCCTATCCCACGGGACTCCCCCAAGCTGTATCTGCATTGCTACCAGAACCTCTTTTCATTCAAGCAATGAAGGATGTTCTAAAGGATTTTACTAGCGTGGCGGCTGGAACAAGCATTAAACGATTAATTGAAGAAATAGCTGAACCTGTCACAAAGGCAAATTCTGAGGAGATTCAGGCAGCTCTTAAAACAATCAACGATCTCTTAACCGGCAAAGGCGAGGCTCGCTCAGAGGCATTAAAGGAATTCGATGAAGATGCCACGGACGTTCTTGAAGATTTCTTTCCCGGCTTGGCATTACAACTCGAATTGCCTGAGACTAAAATTAAGGAGTTTTTTAAATCGGGATCCCTTAAAATAACTGAAGATGGACGAGAAGGCCTAATTGAATTCTCACAGCTTGGCAACGGGGCACAACGAGCCATCGAAATGGCCCTGATCTGCTTTTTAGCAAAAGTACCAGCTGACGGAGAAGCAAGTTACGCTCGCAAGCTTCTATTAATAGACGAACCCGAACTTTATTTGCACCCTCAAGGCGTTAAGCGCGTTCGACACGCTCTTTCGCGTTTGTCTGCCAAGGGGTTTCAAATTATTTGCACCACGCATTCACCGTTAATGCTGAGTCGAGAAACTGCGGCGCAAACCGTAATCGTCAGAAAGGAACCCGGCGCTGGGACAATAACGCGAAAACCACTCAAAAGGGCCGTTCGGGAAGCATTTGAAGATGGAGAATCACAGTCGAGAGTTTTGTTTGAGTTGGGAAATCTCTCTGAAATCTATTTCGCGGAAAAGGTTGTCTTATGTGAAGGCAAAACCGACCGTCGTATCCTCCCTTTAGCGTACGAGCGCCTATATAATCGGACACCAGAACTTGACAATATTGCTTTCGTTTCAATAGGTAGCTGCTCGGATATTCGTAAAGCCTTAACAGTGCTTGATGCAATGAAGATTACAGCGTGCGCAATTGCTGATTTGGATTTTGCTTTCACCGAGGCAACGAAAGGGGGTAATCCGCTGATAGCAAAAGAAGGAGGGGAAATTTCAAAAGCTAAGAGCGTCTTACAGCGTCTTCAACCAAAGTATGGATTCTCATTAGCCGCAAACGGACTTCCCCAAACCAATGCGAGTTACCGTGCTGCCGATACCTGGTCTTTTTTGACAAGCGATGCCGAAGGCAAAGATTTAGCACACGCAGTCCACGAACTCCTTAAAAAGTATTTAATTTGGGTTTGGGAAATCGGCTGCATCGAACATATAACGGGCACAGCCGGTAAGGGTGAAGATGCAATTATAAAACAAGAGCAAGACTTGGAAAAAATGACAGACAAGGACATTGCGAAAGCTTTTCCAGTATTTGTTCAATGTTTTGAATGGGTCAGGAATTTGAACAAGCAAGCTAAAGTGAGTGTTCCTGTAGCAGAAGCTAAGAAATAGCTTCCCCCGCTCGCCACCTTTTCGCTGCCTTCAAAACGGAAGCAAAAACATTATGTGGATTTTTTTAAACTTTTTTCGCATATCTCGCCAAGCGGATTTAATAAATCTGAATTATCTTCCTCACCAAAATAATTATCAAAAGCGACAAACCACCTATCTGCAAGAAATAATATGTTCCCGAACCCGAATCAACGTGTAGCAGACTCACGGCAGCATAATTGATCAACAGAAACAACCCCGAAAACAATGCGGTCAAGACCGACAATTTCCGAATGATGGCATTCATGGCTTATGTTTATTGATATGGTCTATCAATTTAACAATATCCGCTGGGCTATCCACTTTTAAAGCATCGAGTTTTTTCCTCACCGATTCGGCCAGTTGCCGGTTTTTCCTGTCACTCAACCATTTGTTAATCAACTTGATCAATCCATCGGTGCTAACGTTAAGATTGATACCCCATGGCTTCACGCCAAATTTTATGCCCCCTCCGTTCAGAGCTATCACTGCAATCGCAA
>DATJXK010000015.1:0-32740 GCA_035500235.1 Pseudomonadales bacterium
GAAAACAACAATAGAAACCGTTGAGAAAGTGAGGATGCTTCTGATGGAATTTGACGCGGACACGGAACGGTTTCTTAATGAGGAAGTCCAAACACGGGATAAGATTACGATTCTGGCTCTTGCTTGGATGATACGTGGCGGCTATGAGGACTTTGAAGAAGCATATTATGATGCTGAACGAAAAGTTCCAGCGATAGGTTTAACTGAACTTCTTATGGAGGACAAAGAGTTACCTTACAATCTGCAAGACGTTGTTCAATATGCAAAGCGCGATGGTTGGGAAAGGTTTGAAACAATGTGGGCTGACCATAAAGACGATGAGGGCGAAGATTAGTATACAATACAAATGAAATCATTCTATGGCGAGATTCTCATTGAAGACCCTCAATTAGGGAGAAAGACGTTGTATGCCTCAGTTGATGAATACAGTGATGGAAAACTTATTATTGAATTACATAACGCGAACCCGCCTAATAGTATTTTAACTCTTATCGGGCGATATGGGCAGGCGTGGACATTGAGAAAAATTAAATGGGGCATATTGGTAAGGGTCTACGAAATCACATTCTTAGAAGAAAATCCGCCAGTTAAGGCAAGATGCGTAGCCATTCATAAGTTTGGAAGGATGCTCGAATCAGCAATTAAGACTTTCCAAAAGAAATCGCCAATCAAACAATAAAAATGCCCAAGCCAATGATTGAAATTTCACCGTTTAGTTTTACCTGGTAACCCACTCGAAACTTTTCCTTTCCGCCACTGTCTAAAAGGCATAACCGTTTGCCATGGCTAAAGAATATCCGCTCATCCGCCTTCCGACTCAATCCGCGCGGATGAATTTGTTCGACGTCCTGGCTATTTTCGGATTTCTCTTCGGGATCTTTTTCGGAATTTTGCTTGGTCATCGCTTTTTTGGGATCATCGGCGGGATGACGGGCGTCGTTATTGGAGGCCTTTTGGGGTTTATCCTGGGTTTCCTCCCTGGATATTTCGGCCGGGAGCACATGTTCCGGGAGATGCAAAGAAGTTCCAATGAACAATTAAAAGCCAAAATCGACCATCCGCTCTGGTCGTTTTACAATACCCTGGCGCTGCTGAATCTGCAGATGCGCGGCGAAGACGTCCAAGCCTACCTTCCCCGCGTCCTGTCCCTGCTCGAATCCGACGATTCCGTGACCCGCCTCTTTGGCCGCGACGCCCTGGCGCTGGTCTATACTCCTTTGGCCAAACAACTACACGACCTCGGCTACAATCCCTACGCCTCCACCGAAGATTGCCGCGCCAAAGCCGCCCAACTCCGCGAAAAAATCGCCTGAATGTTAGAGTTCAAGGCTTACCGCGTTTCACGCGGTTCCGCTTGCCCGCCTGAAATCGGATTTCTGCGCGCCTGCCGCGTCGTAGTCCCGCGTGCGGGACGAAGACGGGTGAACAACTAGGAGTCAAGTTCCGGTTCCGGACACACCCGCATTGTGATACCATGGCCGTTGGTTCTTTGACATAACGTTTGTGGCTTGCGCAGCAAGCCTAATCTAAAGCCCCCGTAGGGGCGGCATATTTGTAGCCCGGGGTAAAAGGCAAAAATAATCTATTCCATATCCGCATCAGCGGGCGAGTCCGCGAGCGTATCCGTTGTGGGAATACGCCGGTGAATTACCCAAAATAAACTCCTCAGCCAAAAAACCAAACCCAAACAAGACTGATTAAGGCCGAAAAAATGCGGGGCGGCGGTCACCAAATCCGTCTGCCATGCTTGCAGATTGCAACGTGCCGCCTGTTTCGGAAGGCTACGGAAGCCTACGGAAGGGGTCCCGGGGAGAGGCCGCATGGCTAAAAAAGACCAAAGCCAGATCCCGCAAGGTTCACCACGCTTGTCCCGTTTCACGGGGTTGCACGTGGTGAAAATTGAAGGCGATTCCAGCCTATTGAAGGCTAATGAAGCCTACTGAAGCCCCCCGGGGGGGAGATCAAAGCGGAAAGAGGAAGCCCAGAGGCCTTACCTTCGTGCCTTTGTTCCTTTGTTGTTCTAATAATACATCGGCTGGAAGCCGCTCCACCGGCAGCCAGGATGCTGCCCTACTGCGCCGGTCAGTCCCTTGCCTTATTTTGCCCGAGGTGAAAATCCGCGTAATCCGCGGTTCCAGAAGCCTACGGAAGCCTACGGAAGGCCCCCCCCCAGGGGTTGCCCCGCCGCCGCAAAACCTTTGTGCCCTGGTGTCTTTGTTGTTAACTTTTTTTGGTGAAACCGCTCGCTATCTATACCTGCAAGCTCACGGATGAGCAGGCCACGGCGCTGGACGCCGCCCTGCGCGCGCGGGATTGGAAGCCGCGCACGGTGCCCTACGCGCGGTTTGCCTACGAATCGCCCAAGTGCAACATCGTCTTTTACGAGAGCGGCAAGCTGGTGGTGCAGGGCAAAGGCACGCAGGAATTCATCGAGTTCGTCCTGGAACCGGAAGTCCTGAAGCAGGCGCGCCTCGGCTACGAGGCGGTCCTGAATCCCGAACTGCTGCACCCGCGCATCGGCGTGGACGAAAGCGGCAAGGGCGATTTCTTCGGCCCGCTCTGCATCGCCGGCGTGTACATCAACGAAACCATGGTGCAACCCTGGCGCGACGCCGGCGTGCGCGATTCCAAAAATATTTCGAGCGATAAAAGAATCGCCGAGCTGGCGGAGATGATTCGCAAGACGCCCGGCTGCGTGGTGAAACCTGTCGTGATTGGCAACCCGAAATACAACGAGCTGTACGTGAAAATGGGCAGCGTCAACCGAATGCTGGCCTGGGGCCATGCGCGAGCCATTGAAAGCCTGCTGGAGGTGAAAGACCAAATGAATCCTCCCCCGCTCCGGGCCATCAGCGACCAGTTTGCTTCGAGCAAAAGCGTGACGGAAAAAGCACTGATGGCACTCGGCCGGGATTTGCCTTTAGTGCAGCGGCACAAGGCGGAAGAAGATTTGGCGGTGGCGGCGGCATCCATCCTCGCGCGTGATGAATTTGTAAAAGGCCTCGCGAAGCTGGAAAAGCAGTTCGATGTGAAACTGCCCAAAGGCGCCTCAGCCGCAGTAGACGAAACGGCGAAGAAATTCTTTAAGGAACATGGCGCTGCCAACCTCGCGAAAATTTCCAAAATGCATTTTCGAACTGCCTTCCGCGCACAGGACCTCCCCGAGCCGCCGAAGACGGAGTGGCGGAAACAATAGTTTCACTTTGTGCCTAAAACCAATTTCATCGAGCTGGAGGATTGCGAGCCGATTCCGATTTTGTACGAGGACCGCTCGGTCATCGTCATTGACAAGCCACCCGGCTGGATGCTGATCCCGCATTCCTGGCAAAAAACGACGCGCAATTTGCAGGCGGCCATCACGTCGTCCATCGCCGGGCGCGATTTTTGGGCGCGCTCGCGCAACCTGAAATTCCTGCGCCACGTCCATCGCCTGGACGCGGACACCAGCGGCATCCTGCTTTTTGCCAAAAGCCCGGGCGGAGTCGAAACCTTTTCGGACCTGTTCGAAAGCCGGAAAATGGAAAAGACCTACCTGGCGGCCGTAGCCGGCGCGCCGAAGCAGGATGAATGGACGTGCCGCCTGGCGCTCGCGCCCGACCCACGGCAGTTTGGCAAAATGAAAGTGGACGCCCGCGCCGGCAAGGATTCTGAAACGCATTTCAAGGTTCTTCAAACTGGCGGCAAATTTTCGTTGGTCGAGGCTAGACCGGTCACTGGCCGCACACACCAAATTCGCGTACATCTGCTGGAATCCGGCCTGCCCATCGTAGGCGATGAGCTTTACGGCAGGCGCGAAGGGAAATTGCCACTGGGGCTACGGGCGATTGCGCTGGCGTACCCGGATCCGTTCACAAAAAGACGCGTGGAGATCCACGCGCCGGTTGAAAATTTTTTGAAGGAGTTCGGGCTTGCCCCGCCGGTTTAGTCCGCGTACTTCACGCTGCAGCCGTAAGGTTTGGTTTGCGAAACGGCGACCGGCTTGCCGGCTTCAATGTCACCCACCGCTTCCTTGACGTAGTTACGCGCGTCCTTGGGGTTATGAACCGGGTCAGGCTGGTTATCAATCGCGCCGTCGTAGACGAGCGTGCCGCTCTTATCGATGACAAACATATGCGGCGTGGTTTGCATGTCGTAAAGATGGCCGACAGCGCCGGAGCTGTCATTGATCCAGGCGGTCACGTCCATATTTTCGCTGGCCATTTCGGCCTTGGCCTGTTCGTCGGTACGATGGCTGGAGTTCTTGGGATTCACGGAATTGACGATGAGCCAGACGACGCCCTGGGCAGCGAGGTCCTTTTGCAAATCCTGCATCGCGCCGGTCGCGTATTGGTTATGGCAAAACGGGCAGTCAGAATTATAAGATTCGATGACGACGATTTTGCCGGCGTAATCGCTCAGGTGAACGGTTTTGCCGTTAATGTCCGTGGCCGTAAAATTCGGCGCGGGCTTGCCGACTTCCACCGCGAACGCGCTCGCGGCCAACGCCATAATGGTCAGGAAAACAGAGGTTTTTTTCATAATTTTGATTAATCCTTGCAAAGTAAGACGTTCGAACAGGCCAATTGGTTCAAACTATTTTGGACCAAAAAAGGCCGTCCAATGGTTAAATCCGTTTCTCGTCGGCGTCAATATAATCCACGAAGGTCTTGATTTCGTCGCGATGAGAGATTCCGGATTCTTCTTTGCGCCGCTTAAACCGCGCGCATGAGCCTTCGTCATGGGCCAGGGGCCGGCTCAGGATATCGTGCCAGCAGGCATCCTTTTCCGCGGCGGATTTTTTAATGTTCTGCCGGACCCAATCGCAGACCTGTCCGTCGCTCACGGTATTTTTCACGGCCTCGATCATTTGCTCCTGCGTGACGCCGGCGGCCTTCAGCCAAAAACCGTCGAAACCTTTGCCAAAGTTTTCGGTGTAATCAGAATGCAATTTTCCGGCGAGGTGCAGGCGGATTTTATCAACGTAACGCGGCAGCCAGTGCCAGCCGTCCATCGTTTCGCGCGGGCTGCGCGGGTAAATGATTTGACTCATGGAAAGAGTATCGGAAGCGGCGGAAAAAATGTCAATCGCTGCCGGGCTCCATTATCGTTTCACGGAATCGGAAGAAGATCGCAGGCTTGTCTCTTGATTTTTTGAAACGAATGGGCAGTCTAAGTTTGTCAGATATTAGCAGCATGCAACTGTTACGAGATCTCCTAAATCCTGTATGGCTGATCCCATTTTGCTTTGCGTGGGTTATCGTTACGCTGGCTATCCTGTGCTACCGCCATAAGCGCACCGGCATCGTTTTCCCACCAGTTCCGCCGGCAAACATACGTTTCGAAGAAAAAAGGGCGTCGGGCCGCTCCTATAAAACATGGTTCACAAAGCTCGGAGGCGCCAGCAGATGCCTGCTGGTTACTGTTACTGATACTGAAGTATGGATTCGCACTTATTTTCCTTTTACCGCATTCGTACAACAGTGCGATCTAGAACACCGGATCCCAAAGGCAGCTATCACGAGCGTTCAGCAAAAACAGTCGGCATTGACCAAAGTCATTCTTCTCGAATACCGGGATGAACGCGGCCAAAGTCATCAACTATCATTGAATTTGCAAAAGCCGGAAGATTTTTTGAAGGCCCTGACGGCTTAAAATTCTTTCTCCTCGACACGCCGCAACCTTAATTGCGAAGGTAAGCGCCATCCGAGAACCGACTGAATCATGAGTGGAAATCCCGCGCCACCGGCTCCTGCCCGCATCACTTCCATTGATGCCTTGCGCGGGTTTGTGATGTTTATGATGATTTTCGTGAACGACCTAGCCGGCGCTCCGGAAAGTATCGTGCCGGACTGGATGTCGCACTTCAGTGACCGGCACAAAAGCGGCAGCGGCATGACATTTGTGGACATGGTTTTCCCGGCGTTTTTGTTCATTGTCGGGATGTCTATCCCGTTCGCGCTTGGGCCGCGGCTGAAGAAAGGCGAGCCCATCTGGAAAATTTCCAGCCACATTATCACGCGCACGCTCGCGCTGCTGGCGCTGGGCATCCTCATGGTAAATGGCGAAAGCGGTGGAGGAACGGTTTGGGAAGCAACAATGTTTCTCTCCGGGATACTCGCGTTCTGCGCCATCTCGCCGCGTAACGTCAAACCGGGCGCAGCAAGATTTTGGAAAATTTTGGGCCTTTGCCTGCGCGTGCTTGGGTTTGCGGGGATGATATACTGCGCGCTCTCATTTACCGACAAACACGGGCATCACATGCTGACGCTGAATCCACTGCACCTGCGCACCGACTGGTACGGCATCCTGGGGCTCATCGGCTGGGCGTATCTGGCGACGGCCATTATCTTCCTGGCTTTTCGCACGAATCGGACTGCGCTGTTGGGATGTGTCGCCGTGATGACTAGTTTTTTTGCCGCCGATAGATGCGGTTTCTTCGATAACTTTTGGCCGGCGCATTTCGTGGATTTTGGCGGCACGCTAGGTTCGCAGGCGGCCATTACCGTAGCGGGATTGCTGCTGGCCACTATCCTGGTCACGCCGAACATGGCGGCGCTCAGTGCTAAAGTGAAGTTTACCCTGCTCTTCATCGCGGGTTTTGCGGCCGCCGCGCTTTTAGTCAACGGCCTTTACGGCATCAGCAAGGACAACTGCACGCCATCGTGGTGTTTCTGGGCGGATGCCATTACCGCCGCGCTGTGGCTGGGATTTTATTTCTTTTGCGATGTGAAGCCGGTAAAGGCGATCGCCAGGCCACTGTCCCTGGCCGGACAAAATGTCCTGCTCGCGTATCTTCTTTCCGAAATGCAGGAGTCGGTTTTCCATTTACTGCATTTGGGGAATTGGTATGACGTCCTTTCCCAGGGAAGTCTCGCAGCGGCCATCGCACGTTCGATTGCGTGCGCCGTGATCATCCTGCTCATTACTGCCGGGCTGAATCGCATTGGTTTCCGGCTGAAACTTTAAGCCGGCAAGAATTCGATTTGAAAATCGCCGCGTTCCGGTCATCTTCACTCCGTGCAATTTGATTTTGATGTAGGGATCATTGGAGGAGGCAGCGCGGGCTACGCCGCGGCGAGGACCACAACGTGCGCCGGTTTAAAAACCGTGGTGATTGAAGGCGGCGAAGAGGTCGGCGGCCTGTGCATCCTGCGGGGTTGCATGCCCACCAAGGCCCTGCTCTACATGGGCGAAGTCGCGCATCTCGTGAAAAATTCCGCGCTCTTTGGCGTACGCACGGGAAAAGTTTCTTTCGATTTCAAAAAAGCGATGGCGCGAAAGCATCTGCTCATCAAGGAGTTTGCCGATTACCGCGCCAACCAGCTCAACAGCGGCAAATTTCAATTCTTCCGCGCCAACGCAAAATTTTTAGACGCGCACACCGTGGCGCTCACACGAACCGACGGCAAAGGACAAAAAACGAAATTTCCCGCTACCATCACGGCCAAACATTTCGTCATCGCCACCGGCTCGAGTATCGCGCCGATGCCCATTGGCGAGCTCAATGAACTGAATTGCCTCAATAGCGATAGCGCGTTGGAGTTAAAAAAACTGCCGAAGTCGCTCATCGTCCTGGGCGGCGGCCCGACGGCATGCGAGTTTGCGCAATTTTTTGCGCGGTTCGGCGTCCGCGTTACGCTGGTCCAGCGGGGCGAGCATGTTTTGCGCGACCACGACCCCGATGCGGCCACGGCGGTGGAATGCGTTTTTAAGCGCGAAGGCATCCGTGTTTTTGCAGGAACAAAATTGCTCAACGCCAAGCGCAAAGGGAAATTGAAGACGGTTTATTTCGAGCACAAAGGCAAAACCGCTTTTGTTTCAGCGGAAGACATTTTGTTCGCTTTGGGGCGAGTTCCCACCACCGCTTCGCTGGGTCTGGAAAAGGCGGGAGTGAAGGTGAGGCCGGACGGAACCATTATCGCTGACGAGCTGATGCAGACCAGCGCGCCGCATATTTATACCGCGGGCGACTGTGCCGGGCCGTACGAGATTGTGCACATCGCGACGTACCAGGGCGAGATCGCCGGGCGAAATATCGCCAAGTCTGGCTCTATGCGCGTGGATTACCGGCTGCTGGTATCGGTCGTATTTACCGACCCGCAACTGGCCTATGTGGGCCTCACGGAAAAAATGGCTGCCGCAAAAGGTATTCCTTTTTTGGCCGCCAGTTATCCGTTCAACGACCATGGCAAATCCATCCTCATGAATGCTATGGATGGTTTTGTGAAATTGCTGGCTGACCCAAAAACGGGGGAAATCATCGGCGGCGCCTGCGCCGGGCCAACGGGCGGCGAATTGATCCACGAAATCGTTGCCGCCATGGCTAAGCGGATGACTGTCCAGGAGCTGGCGGCAATGCCGCATTATCATCCCACCCTCGCAGAAATCTGGACTTACCCCGCCGAAGAACTGGCGGAGAAAATATCGCACGCGGTTTCTTTTGCCGGGCTCGCGGTGAGGACGGACATAGCGTGGTCCGAAAAGAACGACTTGGGCTAGAGTATTTGTGAAAATGCTCTAAACGTTCTGCTGCGAGCGTTCTTGCGTATCAGCCGTTTTCGTAGAATTTTTGAAGAATTTCTTCGGGCGCAAACCCATGAAGCTTCACGGTCTTGTGGCGCGATTTATGGCCACGGATAATTTCAATTCGATTGCGTCCACAGCCCAGTATCACCGCCAGCAATTCAACCAGCGCTTCGTTTGCTGCCGAATCCACGGGTGGCGCGGTGACCTGGATTTTTAATTCGTTGCCGTGTGCTCCGGCAATATGATTCTTTGCCGCCCGGGGTTGAATCTTTATCGAAAGCAAAACGCCGTCCGGTTGCGCGTGAAGAAAAGCCGGAAGCGACACGTTAACAGGCTAAATTATTTGTCCTCGGGATTAATAAATTTGAACGTCATCGCTGCAACTGCCGCGCCGCCAAAATTTCCGATGAGATAAATCCAGAAGTCGGTGGCTTTGACGATATGCATGACAGTGGCGGCGGTCGCGACGGCGACATTGAACGCGCCGCCGGAAATGCTGCCCAGTCCATAGGCCATGACCATGACGGTGAAACCAATCGCCAGGCCGTAAAAGGAATTTCCCGCCGTGGCCTTAGCCGTCGCCACGTTCAGCACCACATAGGCCAGTGCGAAGGTGCCGATAAATTCGGCAAGCAGCGCCGAAAGATATCCCGCATGCTGGCTCATATCCATCGGGTACACCGTTGGGTAGTGCTTGAGCGTCAGCACGACGAATGAAGCAAGCAGGCTGCCGAGTATTTGCGAGGTCCAATATGGCACGACGTCTGATGTCGGGCATTTTCCGCGCAGCCAGACGGCCAGGGTAACGGCAGGATTATAATGTCCACCGGAAACATGGCCGCCGGCATACACCATAATCATCAGCGCTGAGCCGATGGCCAGCGGCGCCATGGCGCCGGCGCCCGGTTCAATAACGGTCATGCCAATAGTCATGACGAGAAAGAACGTGCCGATAAATTCTACCAGATATTTTTTCATAAAGAAGACTGATACGTGAAACCATAGCAAAACCGTAACAGTTCACCAGAAGATTTCAGTTCCGATTAAAAATTGTGCTATGTTGGCTTATGATAAAAGGAGCGTGGTTTTGGATGGCAATATTGCTTTGCGTTACGGTTGCGCCTGTTTTTTCTCGAACCATTTCTGTGCCGGATAATTTCGCGCGGCTGGTGGCACAGGAAGATACCGATGGCGATAAGAAAATTACTATTCATGATCACCTCACACCCTTCGTCGTTTACGGAACCAATGGCGCGCCCATCGAAACGATCCGCGACGCTTATCCCCTGTCCATTTTATTGCAGGCTCTAAAACGTGCCGACGATGAAAAGCATTTTAAAATTTCTCTCAGCGAAATTAATTTTAATGAGTCTGCCGTTGACCGCACCCACTGGCTCATAAAGGAATATTACTGGGATGCACTAACCAGGCAGATTGATAAAGAACATTTGGACCGCGTCGTTCCTGATCCCAAAAGCGATTCCAAAGAGGATTATCTTTATGTGCCGGCCACCGATACCAATGCCGTTCGTTACTTTGAATCGGTGAGAGAAACGACAACCTTGCGACCGTTAAAAATTGTCCTGCTGCCGGTGCCGGACCAAGTCACCGGCGAGTTTGTCCGCAGCTTGGATGGCGCACATGGTCTTCTTTCGCTGGCGCTGGAGACTAACGCAGACGGGAAAATTTCGGGCGTTCCGTATGTAGTACCAGGCGGGCGTTTCAACGAGCTTTATTGCTGGGATAGCTATTTTATCACACTCGGCCTGTTGCAAGATGGACGGAATGACCTTGCACGCGGCATGGCGGACAATCTTTTATATGAAATAAAATTTTATGGGAAAATTCCGAACGCCAACCGCACGTATTATCTCACGCGTTCCCAACCGCCGTTTCTCACCTCCATTGTCCGCGCCGTTTACGCGTCCGGTGCGGTGGACAAAAACTGGCTGGCGGCTGCGTTCAAAACGGCGATGGCGGAATATCAAAACGTCTGGATGTCGCCCGATCGCACGGTAAATATCGGCAGTTATACTTTGAATCGTTATTACGATTCCGGCGATGGCCCCTGTCCCGAAGTGCAAACCGGCGCTTATGACGGCCAAATCCAGCCATGGCTGGCACAGACAAAGGCACAGGACGGTTTGCCGCTGACGCCATTTCGTTTTCTGAACGAATACCTGTACTGCGGCAATTTTTCCAATTTGACGGCGAACGGAACGACTCTGGCCGGCTTTTTCAAACAGGATCGCGCCATGCGTGAGTCCGGCCACGATACGACGCATCGCTTCGATGACCGCGCGGCGGATTTCGTGACCGTGGATTTAAATTCGCTCCTCTACAAATACGAAACGGATTTTGCGGAAGTCATCGAAACTGAATTTGATGGAACTCTGCCCGACGTGGAAGGAAGCCTGGCGAAAGCTTCCTATTGGAAGCAGCAGGCCCAACATCGCAAAGAAGCAATGATGGCTTTGATGTGGAATGAGCAGCGCGGATTTTTCTTCGACTACGATTTTGTCCGCCAAAAGCGCTCGGCGTATATCAGTGCGACCGGGCTTTATCCGCTTTGGGCCGGGTTGCTGGACACAAACAATATCGCTGAGCGTGAACAGGCGAAACGAATGGTTTCGTATGCACAGGAAAAATTGGAACAGCGTGCCGGCCTGGCTGCCAGCGCGGAGGAATCCGTGGCCGGGGCGAGTACTCACGACCAGCGGCAATGGGATTATCCTTATGGCTGGGCGCCTCACCAAATGCTAGCGTGGCAGGGTTTCAAAAACTACGGCTTCAATGCCGAAGCCGGGCAACTCGCGTATCGCTGGCTTTATGCCATCGCCAAAAATGCACATGACTACGACGGCGTCATCCCCGAAAAATACAACGTCGTTACCGGCTCCCACGAGGTGTTCGTGGAGTACGGAAACGTAGGGACAAAATTCGATTACATCACGCCGGAAGGTTTCGGCTGGACCGATGCGTCGTTCGAAGTGGGAATGAATTTTCTCCCGGCAAAGCAACTTGCCGATTTGCAAAAATTAAACCCACCCGATTGAGCCAGCCGGATACCTGTGAATTACACGGTATAACTGCCGCTGGCGGTCGTGCCACCTTTGCCAGTCCAGTTCGTATGGAAAAACTGGCCGCGCGGCTTATCAATCAATTCGTAGGTGTGCGCGCCGAAATAATCGCGTTGCGCCTGCAGCAGGTTCGCCGGCAACACCGCGTTGCGATACTGGTCGTAAAAGGCCAGCGCCGTGCTAAACGCGGGGACAGGAATGCCTTTCTTAGCCGCCGACGCCACGACATTGCGCCAGCCTTTTTGGCACCGCTTGATCTCGCCGCGGAAATAATCGTCGAGCAACAGGTTCAGCAACTTGGGGTTTTTGTCGTAGGCTTCCTTAATTTTGCCGAGGAAACGCGAGCGAATGATGCAGCCGCCGCGCCACATGAGCGCCACGCCGCCCATGTTCAGGTTCCATTTGTATTCCGCACCCGCCGCACGCATGAGCATGTAACCCTGCGCGTAGCTGATGATTTTCGAAGCGTAGAGCGCATCGCGAATATTATTAACAAATTCAGATTTCTTCGCGGCGTTTTTAGAAACGGACAAAAGCGGATTGGGCCCCTTCAATTTTCTCGCCGCCTTCACGCGTTCGTCTTTCAAGGCCGAAACACAGCGCGAATAAACGGCTTCCGCAATCAGCGTGATGGGCATGCCCAGGTCTGCGCTGTTTTGCACCGTCCATTTGCCCGTACCTTTTTGGCCGGCGGTATCGAGAATTTTGTCCACGAGCGGCGTGCCGTCCGTGTCTTTGTAGGCCAGGATATCGCGGGTAATTTCCACCAGGTACGAGTCCAATTCTCCCTTATTCCATTCGGCGAAGACTTCATGCATTTCCTGCGCGCTCATGCCCAGGCCGTTTTTCATGATGTTGTACGCCTCGCAAATCAACTGCATGTCACCGTACTCGATGCCGTTGTGGACCATCTTCACATAATGGCCTGCGCCGTTTTCTCCCACCCAATCGCAACAGGGAACGCCATTGTCCACTTTCGCGGCGATGCCCTGGAAAATGTCCTTTACGTGCGGCCACGCGGCGGGCGAACCGCCCGGCATGATGCTTGGGCCATTGCGCGCGCCTTCTTCCCCGCCGGAAACACCCGTGCCGACGAACAGCAGTCCCTTGCTCTCCAAATATTTTGTGCGGCGAGTGGTGTCTTCAAACAGCGAATTACCACCGTCAATGATGATGTCCCCCCGCTCCAAATGCGGCAGCACCTGCTCGATAAATTCATCCACCGGCTTGCCCGCCTTGACCATGAGCATGACGCGGCGCGGTTTCTTCAACTTGGCAACCATCTCCTCGATGGAATGGGCGCCGACTACTTTGGTCCCTTTGGCCTCTTTAGCCAGAAACTCGTCCACCTTGGCCACCGTACGATTATAGGCCACGACAGTGAAGCCGTGGTCGTTCATATTGAGAATCAAATTCTGGCCCATTACGGCCAGTCCGATTAAAGCGATATCAGCCTGGTTATCCATAAAGTTTTATTATACAGGAACTCCCGCCGGGGCGAAAGTCCTGTTTAATGGAAGCAAAAAGACGCTGAAAAAGCGCTTTATCCCTTGAGGCGCGCCGAACGGAACGGCAGGCGCGGCGGCTTGGAACTGCCCGCCCAACGGACTTTATAACGGTGCCGCTGGCACAGTTGAATGGCGTAGATATAGGAGATCTTCAGTTCCGCTGCCACTTCGCGCAGCGTCAGACCCGGGGTCAGCGTTTTGAAGCGCGCCAGCCAATAATCCGCGCGCTCATGCTTGCCCTTTTTGCGCGTAAATTTATAACCGGCGCGTTTTCCGTAATAATACGTGCGCTGTTCCGAAAGTTTTAATTTTTCCGCCGCGGCGGCGATGGTCAGCCCCGACGGCAGTTTGCGCACCTGCGCAAAGACCCGCTGGCGGTGCTGCGTGTTACTGCGCACCTTGGGAATATTATACCGCATGCGCAACTCAAAGATGGCCGCCCGCGTCACGCCAAACATTTTGCCGATGGCGGCGTCGGACTTGTCCAGGTTGCGCCGGATGGTTTTCAATCGCTGCTGGGTGCGCAGCCACGGCGACGGCGCTTTATCTCCGCCCCGCCCTTTTGCACTATCTGTTTTCGTCTCCATGAATTATTAGAGCGCTTCTGAAACGCGCCTTATTTTTAAAGCCTTGCCGCTCGATTTGTCAATCTCAATAACTGCCCCTTGGAGCAGTATGCGGTTCTTGGCCACCTCGAACCGCTGGGGCATCGCCGTCAAAAATTTTTTTATGACCGGCTCAATTTCCCTTCCCAAAACGCTTTCATGCGGCCCAGTAAATCCCGCATCACTCAAATACGCGGTGCCGCCGGGGAAAATTTGCTCGTCCGCTGTTTGCACGTGCGTGTGCGTGCCCACCACTGTGCTCACCTGCCCGTCCAACATCCGGGCAAAAGCAATTTTTTCCGAGGTGGCCTCCGCATGGAAATCCACAAAGATTACTTTCGTCCATGGTTGCACTTTTTTCA
This sequence comes from Pseudomonadales bacterium, assembly GCA_035500235.1. Lineage (GTDB taxonomy): Bacteria > Verrucomicrobiota > Verrucomicrobiia > Limisphaerales > UBA11358 > UBA11358. The sequence continues at coordinate 14,061 of DATJXK010000015.1, forward strand.
ACTCCTCCGCCGCCAAAAGAAAAGGATTCTCGACCGGCGGCTGCATAAAGGTGCGCCCCTGGAAATTCATCACCCCAATGGCACCCTGTTTGGTTTCGAAGACACCGCTGCCGCGCCCCGGAACCGCCGGCGGATAATTCATCGGACGCAGGAAACGCTTTTCATCCGCCAGCAAGGTCATGACTTCCTTTTGGTCCCACAAATGGTCGCCGCTGGTAATGACATCCACGCCGGCGGAAAAGATTTCCTCGGCAGTTTTCGGCGTGATGCCCGAACCGCCGGCGGAATTTTCGCCGTTGGCGATCACGAAATCCAAAGCCTGCTGCTCGCGCAATTGGGGCAAAAGCGCCTTAACCGCTTTGCGCCCGGGTTCACCTACAACATCCCCAATAAAAAGAATTCTCACCGGAGAAAATTAACCCCGATTACTGGGAAAAACACGAACTCTTTTGCGATGCCGGGCGATTTTTACCAAAGGCAAGCCACCGCTCCAACCATGACCGCAGCCAGCCAAAGTATTAATACTGCCTGCGACCGGCTCATTCCCGCCCGCACCAGCCGGTGCGACAAATGGTTCGTATCGCCAATCCAAAAGGGCTTGCCTTTGAGCGTCCGCAAAATTGCCACCTGCGCCAGGTCTATCAATGGCACAGCTAAAACCAGCAAGGGCGATAACACCGCCAGCCGGTTCGGATTTTGTTTGGTGTAAAAGTGCGGAAGGATGGCCATGACTGCCAGCAGATAGCCCACGAGCTGGCTGCCCGCGTCACCCAGGAACGATTGCGCCTTGGGAAAATTCCACGGCAAAAAACCCAGGAGCGCCCCGCAGATCAGAAAGCCCGCGAGCGCCACCAGGTATTCCCCGCCCGCCGCGGCAATCAGTCCAAATAAAAATCCTCCAATCGCGCCCACGCCCGCGCAAAGGCCGTTCATATTGTCCATGAAATTAAACGCATTCATTACTGTCAGCAGCCATAGAACGGTGATCACGTAACTGAACGCCACATTCGGAACGAACAGGGTAATGCGTTTACAAGCTACGGCGACAAGGACGGCCACCAGGAATTGTCCCGTAAATTTTGGCAACGCCTTCAATTCATGTTTGTCATCCAGCCAGCCGAGAATCGTAATGGCAATGGCACCTGCCGCAATGGCCGCCAGTTCGACGCCCCGCCGCTCGAAGCCATGGGCGATGGCGCCTGCCGATGAAACTTTTAGGACTTCAAATTTGATCAAGGCCGCGCCGACGGCCAGCGGCAGCAAAATTCCCGTGAGCACCGCATATCCGCCAGCCAGCGGCGTGGATTGGTCATGGATTTTACGCCCGCCCGGATCGTCCACGAGATTCACGCGCAAACACCATTTTCGCCAGAGTGGCAGGGATAACAGCGCCGTTAAAAATGCGCAGGCAAAAGTCGCTAAAAAAAAATTATAAGGAAATGCCATGTCACGTCATGCCCGGTTGGGCGCCAGCTTCATATAAAGAGTGTAAATGTCCCGGACCATTTTTTCGACGGCGAAATTCGCGCGCGCGAAATCCTGCCCGGCGCGCCCGAGTTTTTGGCACAGTGCCGGCTCGGCCACCAATTGCAGCAGCCTCTTTTTCAAGGTCTCAAAATCACCGGGCCGGATAAGGAATCCCGTTTGCCCTTCCAGGCACGCTTCGCGGGCGCCGTCACAATCGTATGCGACCACCGGTTTACCCGCCGCCAGCGCCTGCGGTAACGCGCGCGGCAAACCCTCGCGCAATGACAAATGCACCAGCGCATCCATGATGCCGGTATATTGGGGAACGTCATCCGGCGCAATCAGCCCGGTAAAAACAAAATGTTTTTCCAGGCCCAGGGCCCTGGCCATGCCTTCAAAACGCTCCCGCCATTCGCCATTGCCCACCAGTAGAAATTTTATCTTTGGATTTTGGCGCACCAGTTCCGGCGCCACGGCAAATAAATCATCATGCCCCTTCAGCTTGAATAACCGGGCAATTTTGCCGACGACGAAATCATCCGGCGCCATTCCCAATTTTCCCCGAAGCTGCAGATCATTCTTTACCGAAAGAAAAGGTTCCAAGGGGAAGCCGCTGAAGATTTTTGTGTATTGCTCCGGCCGGCCAACGCCCGCGGCCAGGTACTGGTCCTTCATCGCGTCAGCCACCACCACAAAATGAGTCGTCACGCGCGCTGCATATTTCTCGGCTGCGCAAAAAATAAAATTGCTTGCGGCGTTCTGAAATTTCCCGAATGACGGGCCGTGGATGGTATGGATGATTACGGGCACCCCTGCCCGCCTCGCCGCCAGCCGGCCCAAAATTCCGGCCTTGCCGCTATGGGTATGAACCACATCCGGCTTTCGTTCCCGCAGGATTCCTTCCAGCTTTTTCAGCGCCTGCGTATCTTTTACCGGATGGATGGAACGAATGAGTTCGGGAACGATGATTATATTTCCCGCTTTAGGTTCCAGTGAACCTTCCGGGCCGGACGTGGGTCCTGAAATAAAATCCACTTCCACTCCCGGTATCTGGCGCAATCCGGCAACGGTCGCCAGGGTATTTTCCTGCGCGCCGCCGACGATCAGCCGCGTAATGATGTGCGTGACCCGCATATTAAGGACGGGGCGGCGGGATTGTGCCACACCCGGCGGGTCGTGTCACTTGCCGCCTGCCGGCGATTGCAGTTCGTGCAGCCGGTCGCTGACGGTTTTGGCTTCCGCCGTATTGGTGGGCGCATTACTAAGATAAATTTCAAAATTCCGGATGGCTTCGTTGGTGTTATGCTGCTGCCGCCCAATTTCGCCCAGCGCGTAGGCAAAAACATACGAATCGGGTTGCAATCGCTGTAACGCTTCATAATCGCCCCGCGCACCGTCAAGGTTGCCGCTCAGATAATAAGCCCGGGCCCGCTGGAACAGCGCGTTCTGGTTATCACTTTGAGCGGCCAGCACGCGGCTAAGGGTCGCAATGGCGTCGTTGTATTGCTTGAGTTCATTCTCAAGATATCCCTTGGTCAACAGCCATTTCGGGTCGCCGGGCGAAAGCGCCAGCCGTCGCTCGGCCACTTCCAGCGCATTGGTGTACATGCCCCGGCTGGTGTAAACCTGTTCTGCCGTGGTCAGCAAGGCGTCATTACCCGGATCACGGGAAATCTCTTCATCGAACAATTGTGTGCCGCGGGCAGAGTCGCCCATCTGAAAATATGCGGCCGCAGCCAACATGTGAAGTTCCGTGGAATCAGCCAGGTCGAGTGAAAAATTCTGTGGCTTCTCTATGGGAGCGCGCAAAACCCTCAACATGCGGTCCGGCAAACGATTCATGCCATAAATTCGCGCCAGCAGGCTGCGGGCGGGGAAAAAATCCGGGTCAAATTCGCAGACCCGCTCCAGGGGCGCCGCCGCCTGGCGATAAAAGCTGTTGTCATTCACAAGGTCATACCCAAACTGATAACAAAAGCCCGGCTCATCAAACGGACCGCCTTCCATCATGGCGTCCACCACGGTATTGTATTTCCCCAGCTGGTCTGAGGTGTCCTGGCTCAAATCCACCCGCGAATGTTGCCCGGCACGAAGTGCTTCATTGAATTTAAGATTAATTTGGGCCACGGCGTTGCCCGGATTGAGTAGGAGTGCGGTTTTGAAAGAATCGGCAGCGGTAGTCAAATACCCCGCTCTCTGCTGTTCCACTCCCCAAAAATCCAAGCTACGCGAGCAATTTGCCCCAATGACCATGGCATTGGGGTTTGGTTCACGCGGAATGTGCAATCGCGCAAGCATTTTCTGGGCAAAAGACTGGGGCGCGTTTGGATCCTCAGCCGCCAGCGCATCTTCTACAGATTTCAATCCTTGCGACTGGGCGTCCGTCCAAAACGCCTCATTTTCGGCAATTAAGTTGTTATCCACGAGTGGCGGCAAAAGTGTATCATTCGGCAAAGGCTTTAGTTTGTAAACCAGACCGTGTGGTTCAGCATAAAACTGCTCAAAATAGAATCCAAAACTGGGATGCAAATAATAAAGTTCATTGGAGCGGCTCAGCAGGGACAGCATGCCCAGCATGCCCATGGGGTTAAGCACACTGCTGTTGGTGGAGGCCACCAGCAACGGCCATTTTTCCGGCGCTTCAGCATGCAAATAGCGATGATATTGCGGGTAGAGCAATGAAGTGGTATCAAGCAACAAAAAATCTTTGGCGCGCCCCTGCCGTGCCAGTGCGGCTTCGGTCAAAAATAACTGGTCGCGATTATCGCCAATAAGAATGGCCCCTTCCTTTGGCAATTTTGAAATCAGGAGCGACGTGAATTGGCCAAGCGAATTGTCGTTGACTGCAGCAATCTGCGGCTGGTTTTTATAAATAAGCCCCGCAACAGCCAAAATGGAAAACAACCATACAAGGGCAACTACCGTTCGATTCAACAAAACCACCCCCAGCGGCTGAAATTCCCCGGCGCGCGGATGTTTTTTCCCAAAAACGAGCAAAAAATAACCGACATAATATCCTGCGCTCAAAGCGATCAGGTAATAAAGCGTCAGGTTCATGCCTCTTTCACGCGGGCTAAATGGCGGATCAAACATCAGCCAGAGGCATAGACATAGAAAAATACCGTGGATAACGTGATACATTAAGTCCGCCAGAATGGACCCCAGGCGGCTGCTATCACCGAGTTTCCACCGGATGGAAAGGATCAACAATGGCATTAACGAAATGAACAATGGCACCATCAGGCCCTCGAAAGCTGCCGATGGGCGGGCGATACAAACGAAATAGTCCTTGAGGACCACAGATTGCTGGCCAAGGCTGAGCTTGAATGCCTGCAGAAAAGTTCCAGAGCTCGCGTCGGAAATAATCGCCACGATGGGGGGCACCAAAATAAGTGATAGCCCGGCCAGTCCGCACAGCGTCATCCGCAACAGAAACGGCACATTGAAAAAACTGAGGCCCCGCGCCCAAATAACCGCTGCGATATATAAAGGGAAAAAGCCCATCATTGGCGCGCCTTCCGCTATCCCAATGCCCACGACAATCGCGCTTAAATACAACCGCCATTCCGCTTTATCCAGGCGATGCTCAAGCAACGACCAAACGACGAAAGCGAACAATAATAAGTCGAACATCGCGCTGTTGCCGTTGGTCGCCTGCTCCCAAAAAGTCAGTTGCAAGCCGCAGAGAAGCACCGCCAATAATGTCGGCAGCCAGGCGCTCCGGAGTGTTAACAGCGCAAAACCGTTCCGTTCACGGATTATCTGCGCTTCCGTTCGGTCATGGGGCAGCAATCCTACCGAGCGTGCCAAGAGGCCCAGCGTCAATGCCGCGCAAACCGCGGAAAATAAATTCAACGCCACCGGAATCACGCCTACAGGCAGCAACCGAAATGGCAGCATGACCAAATGGAATAGCGGGCCGCCAAAATCCGGCGACCACATCCAGCCCGATACCCTGGCCACCGTATCCAGGTTTATTTGTGAAACCCAGGAGCTCAGCGTCAGGCAATAAACGCCCAGCATTACTATCACAACAATCCACGGCAAAATCCGGCGGGTAAAATCGCGGCGCGGGTCGTTCTTTGGGTCGTTTTTTATTTCAGTAGGCATGTGATTCAGCATGGACCATGTTTTGTGGTTCGACTGGGCCCGGTCCTGCCCGTAAATCAGCTACACATTCCACGTGCTGCGTTTGCGGAAACATGTCCAAAGGCTGCACGCGAGATAGCTTAAAGACATTTTCCGAGCATAAAATGTTCAAGTCCCGGGCCATTGTCGCCGGATGGCAGGAAACATAGATCACCTGGCGCGGCCTGGTTTCCCGCAATAACTTCAATATTCCCGGCCCGCACCCCTTGCGCGGGGGATCAATCAGGACAGCGGTTTCCGGCGCCGAAATTTTGTTCACCAATTCGGGCAAAACATCCTCCACTTTGGCCGGGATAAACCGTCCGTTCGTAATCTTTCGAGATAATGCATTCTTTTCTGCCGCCTGGATGGCGCGCCGGTCGTATTCAACGCCGATAAAGGTTTCAATCGAGTTTGACAATTCAATGCCAAAAAAACCGACGCCGCAATATAAATCCAGCAGATGCTTCGCTCCGCCAGCTCGCAAAAAATTCCGCGCAGTATCCACCAGCGCCGGCAGAAGAAAAAAGTTATTTTGAAAAAACGAGTCTGGCGGAAGTTCCCAGTTTTCCGGCTGCACCCGCAGGACCACCTTGATTCCGCCTTTGGGAGGCGGATTCGCGCGCACCTGCTGGATCTGCTCGTTAATGGCCGGCTCGGAAATAAGGCATTTCTCGATGTCTTCCACCAAACCGCAATCGCCGCGGATAAAACCGATGTTTAATTTTTGTTCCGGTTTGTTCCACTGGCTGCGGATCATAATCCGGTTGCGGTACCCGTAAGGCGAGGGACAGCCGATGACCGGCCCCACTACCTCGCGCGGAATTTTTCCCAAACGCTCAAATAAATCCGCAATTTGCTTTTGCTTGATCCTCAACTGTTCAGCGTAAGCGATATGCTGGTACTGGCAGCCGCCGCATTTGCCGAAATAAGCACATGGCGCGTCCACCCGTTCCGGCGATGCTTTTTCCACGCGCAATAATTTTGCCCGCGCAAAATTCTTTTTTACTTCTGTGATTTCCACCTCGACTGTTTCGCCCACGAGCACAAAAGGAACGAAAACAACCAGGTCACCCTCTTCCGTATGCGCGCGCCCAACGCCTTCGCCACCAAAAGCTATGTCCTCAATCGCCAAAGAAATTTTGTCGCCTGTATGAAGTGCCATCCTGTGAATTGTTAAATAGGTTTCGTCTGATTATGCCCCGCGCGGATCGCTCTTTTCAGCGATGGCTTCGGAGAAAATCGTCAACAGTTCCGCCCGCGCCACCGCTCCGACCAGCCGGTTTTCCGAATAATTGTTGACCACCGGCACGTTGCGCAATTCGCTTTCCAGCACGGTCGGCAGCGCGTCCAGCAAAGGCTGCGCGGGCGTCAACGTCTTGGGCACGGCGCGCATCACATCAAATGCAATAATGCCGCGCAAATCCGCGGTGCTGTTCAAAAATTCTTTCAAGTCCTGTAATGCCACGACCCCGATGAGCCGTTTGGTTCCATCCACTACCGGAAGAAAATTATTCGAGCCGGTCAAAAAGCGCTCGGCGATTTCTTCCAGGCCCGTGTTTTCGCGCACCGGCTCTACCGGCGCATGCATGAGGTCGCCAATCGTCCGCTCCATCGTTACCCCGATGCGGCTCGTTTCGCTTCCCAGCGCAATCCCTTTCAATCGCAAATGTTCCATGTAAACCGATTCCCCGTGCAGTTGCTTCGCCACTAAAATCGAAACCACGCACGCCAGCATCAGCGCCGGCACCATAGAATAATTTAATGACAACTCAAAAACCATAATCATCGCCAGCAGCGGCGACCACGTTGTCGCCGCCAGCACCGCGCCCATGCCCACCAGCGCAAAGGCGCCTGCCGCCACGTGCGGAGCCAGGTTGAAGCGATGCAACAGCGTCCCAAAAAACGCGCCCGTTGTCGCGCCCACAAATAGCGTGGGCGTAAAAATACCGCCCACCGTGCCTGAACCCACCGAAGCCGCCGTCGCAATCCATTTAGCAATCAACAATCCCGCCAGCCAGAACAACGGCCGCGCTTCCTGCATAAAATTCTCATGCAAAATATCATTCGTGACAACATAGCCATTGCCAAAGACACCGGGAAATTCAATCGCAATGACGCCCACAATCAACCCGGCCAGTGTGAGCTTCACCGTAAGCGGCCAATTATATTTTCCAAATTCCTCGCGGGCCATGCTAATTAATTTCAGGAAAAATGCCCCGGCCACGCCGCAAACAATTCCCAGCAGAATAAACCACGGCAATTGTAACGGTCCCACTTCCGGAAAGGGCGGAATCCGATACCATGGCTCAATCCCGAAAAACGTTCGCGATACCATGGTCGCGATCACCGAAGAAAAAATCAGCGGTGCGAACATGTTCATCGAGAAATTCCCCAACACAATCAGCGCGGAAAAAACGGCGCCCGCAATCGGCGCGTTGTATGCCGCCGCCATGCCCGAAGCCGCGCCGCAGCCCACCAGCAGCCGCAACCGGTACGGCGGCCATTTTGCGAGTTGCCCCATTTTCGACGACAGCGTGGCCGAGAGTTGTACGATACCGCCTTCCCGCCCAATGGATGAGCCCGTGGCGATGCTGACGATAGCCGAGCATGTTTTCACCAGGTCCGTGCGCGTCGGCAATCGCCCGTCGCCCGCCACGACCGCCTCGATCAGGTTTGTCTGGCGCTGTTTCCCGACCAGTTTCAAGCCCCATTGCAAAATCAGTCCTGCGATGAGCCCGCCAAGCGTCGGCAATAAAACCCGCTGCCAAATCGGCAGGTTTTCCGCCACATCTACGATATTGCCGGGCTGGATGAGATGGACAGCTTCGTAAAAGAACAGGTTCACCACGCCGCCAATCACGCCAACGATGCCTGCGAGGATCAGGTGGAAAGCTTCCTCCTTGGGAATGAGTTTTTCGCGCCAGCGTAATGCACCTTGCCAGTGCCGCCGGAGAAATTCCCGCGTCCTTGGCAAAACGCCGCTGTTCATCCGCCACTGCACCCAAAAAGCTTAATCCTGCCAGGGGATTTTGACGAGTGCGGAATTCACGCGGGAATTTCCTTCTCCTCTTCTTCCTCGCGTGCCGCCGAAGTCGGACGAAGGCGGGTGAAACTCTCCTTTGCGTCTTGGCGTTAAGTCCTACGCAGCCTTGGCCAGCTTACGCGCGCAAAACGCCACCAGGGTAGTAATAGAAATGAAGCGATGGGACGGATCATCTACCAGGCCAAAACCCTCGAGCGTTTTGAAGCCGAGCCGGACCATATCGCCCGGCTCGGCGAAAACCACTTCATCCGCTGTCTCGTGGCCGTTAACGTGTAAGAAAAGATAGCCAATGTCGCGCTCTACCGGCATGTCAGCTCCCACCTGCACGATTTTCTTCCCACGAGGCTTCACGCCGATGCCCCGCAGCACCTTCGCCGGCAGCCAGGTCAAATCCGAACCCGTGTCCACCAACGCTTCCACCGGAACTGTCACCCGCCGTTCATCCCTCGGATTGCATGCTACGACTTTGACTTTAAAAATACACACACCGCCACCAGCACTTTCTTTTCTAGGTTTTTTGGAGCGACGCTATCGCCGCCTGCATTTCATCAAAATGCACCTGCGGATTTCCCGAATTCGTCACGTGCACAATTTTTCCATCCGTCCCAATCAAAAAGCTCACGCGGTTTGACATGTTTTTGTCCTGCATGGTATTTTTATCTTTCATGCGCACGCCATAGGCATCGGTAATTTTTCCATTCGTGTCCGCAATGAGCTCGAAGCTCAGGTCATACTTGGCCGCAAATGCTTTGTGACTATCCGACGAATCGAAACTCACGCCAATCAATTCCACATTATCCTTTTGCAATTCCGCCATGCGATCGCGGAAACCGCACGCTTCCTTCGTGCAACCGCCCGTGAAATCCTTTGGATAAAAATACAGCAGTACGATCTTTTTCCCCACGATATCCGATGAGTTTACCGTCTTGCCATTTTGGTCCACGCCCGAGAACGCCGGGGCGGTATCGCCCGCTTTGAGCGTATCGGCCAGGGCGGTCGTCGCGACGGCCATGAACAGGGTGGCGGCGAGTGTTAGAGCAGAATTCATTTTCATGGTTATAAGCAATGTATATGGTTGTGATTGAACCTCAACTTTTACTTCGATTTTTGGCCTGAAACTGAACCAGTTTGGCCAGAAATTGAGTAAACCTTCGACGCGCAAGCCGGTTTTTCCAGCTTTTTTAACGCGCAACTGATATGACACCATACCCTGCCCCTTTGTTCCAACTAATTTTGAATGTGTTGGAGTTCAAGCTTTAGCTTGTCTTTTAACTTCCCAATACCTTTTCCATAGTACAAATGTCCTATTTTGCCGGCCATTTCACCCGTCCAAACTCACCGCATGAAGCTCCATTGCCTCGGCCTCGCCCTATGCCTTTTCGCCTTCTCTCTCCCGGCGCAAACCATCCCGAATACCCCCGTGCCGCGCGCGGATTGGGGCGCGCCCATGGTCACCGTCACCAACGCCGACGGCCTTTGGATCATCGCCGGCAAAAAGCAGACGGTCACGCTCGACAAAAATTTCGCGCTCGATGTCAATGCGCAGGGCGTCGTGTGGAACATGTTCCCCTCCAGCACGAATGACATGGTCGTCCAATACGACGGCCACACATTTCCCCTGCGCCTCATTGACGCCGGGAAAATCGACATCACGCCCTACGACACCGGCTTCAAGACGGGCGTCAAAATCGTTCTCAGCGATTTTCATCACGGCAGCCATACACTCGACCTCACGCTCTACCTGACCGTCTGCCTCGAAGGCGATAATGAAGATCTCGTGTTCGACATTGCCGCGCATGAGGGCGATGCCATCCTGCGCCGGCTCGATTGGCCGGAAGCTCTCGACGCGCGCGACGTGGACTACACCGTCCTTTGCAATAACAAAGGCGATCTGCTCCCGCGCCATTGGTCGAAGGCTTACTATCCCGTCAACGCCGTGGACCCCAACATGGGCACGCCGCGCAAAGGCGACCACAGCATCATCCAGAGCCACATCATTGAGGACTGGTCAATGTCCTGGTGGGGCTTCGAGAAGGGCCCCGCTGCCATGATGGTCATCGTCGAGACGCCCACCGATGCGGCCTACCAATTCTCGCATCCCGCCGGCGGGCCGACGCTCATCGGGCCGCGCTGGTTGCCGAGCCTCGGGCGCTTCAGTTATATGCGCACGGCGCGGATGTGCTTCTTCGCGCAGGGCAACTACGTCACGCTCTGCAAACGTTATCGCCAGTATGTCATGGACACCGGGCTCTTCGTTTCACTGAACGAGAAAATCGCGCGGTCGCCGATCGTTGGCGAGATGATCGGGCTGCCGCAAACGCGTGTGGGCATCCTGCACAACCAGACGCCCGCGAGCGACCGCTACAGCCCCACCAATCACTACGAGCTCTTCACGTTCGACCAGCGCGCGCAGCAGCTCCGCGATCTCAAGGCTGCCGGCGTGGACAAGACGCTGGTGCTTTGCTCCGGCTGGGCGCATCTCGGCTACGACCGCCAGCATCCCGACCCTTTACCGCCGCCGGACGTGGCCGGCGGTTGGGCCGGCATGAAGCGTTTCTATGACACCGCGCATTCGCTCGGCTGGCCCTTCATGTTTCACGACCAATACCGCGATTACTACACCGACGCGCCCTCCTTCAATCCCGACTTCGCCATTCACGAAGAGACGACCAATCTCCCGGCCATCGCCTTTGCCGGTTCGCGCTTTGGCGATTGGAAGGAGGGGCAAATCCCCTACATGCGCCATTGGGACGGCGGGCCGCAGAGTTATTTGAACTCGCGTTTCCAACTCGGCGAACTGGAGAAGAACTATCAACTCTTCTTCACGCACGGCATTCACCCGGACGGCATTTACATCGACGTCATCGGTTACGTGCCGCCGGATGAGGATTACAATCCGGAACATCCCACGACGCGTGCGGACGCCATGCTCGGCCAGGCCAACCTCATGAACTGGGCGGGCCGTCACCTCGGCTTTACCATCACGGAAGCCGGATCGGATTGGGTCATCCCCTTCACCGATTCCATCAACCAAAGCGGCGGCCTGGGCCGGACCATCTCCGTGCCGCTGTACCAGCTCGTGTATCACGACGCCGTGCTCATCTCGTACGGCGAAGGCATGCGCGGCGGCCGCAGCAATCTCCTCCTGGGCTGCCTCTGCGCCGGGGTGCCGGAATTGCCGGTGGACCTCAGCCGCGTCAACGCCGGGTCGCTCGCGCTCATCCGCGAAATGGCTGCGCTCAACCGTCGCGTGGGCTTGCTCGAAATGACGGATCACCAATTTCTCGACGCCGACCGCCATCGCGAACGCAGCACCTTCGCCGATGGCACCACCGTAACCGTGGATTGGCCGGATAATACGGTGGACATTCAACCGCCGCTCACGGAGGGGGAATTGAAGGCGACGGGGATTAATGTGAAGAAATAATTGGTGGGGCGAGCGTACTCGTGAGCCGCTTGCCCTCCCCCCCCGGGGGGGTCTTCAGTAGGCTTCATTAGGGGACTATTTACTTGACTCACCAAACCCGGAATTGTTATATATTCGGCGCTGGGCTTCCCTATTCTCTGGGAAATATTTTGCTATGGTTGTTGTTTACGCCGATGAAACGGGCACAGGCGGGATACCAAAATCGGGCGAAGAGCCTTCGCCTGGGGTCTATGGTTATATAGCGACGCCGGAAGAGTGGGAAAAATTTCGCGTCCGGTGGAAAGAAATGCTCAAAAAACATAAAGCAAAATATTTTCATTTCCGAGAATTGAATAAAACTGAACGGAAAAAAACTGACAACCCTTATCACGGCTGGAGCGATCAAGAAGTTGATGATTTTATTTATGACATGGCTTTTGTCGCCAGCACTGGACCAATTCCGTTTGGAGGCGATGCCGCACAAAAAAGGAGAAAAACTCAGGACGAAGCTTTTGAGGCGGCATTTGAATGTTTTTTTGCCGATTTTACCACTCAAATGAATGACCATTTTCCAAATGAAACCGAAAAAACTTCTTTTTTCTTAAGTGAAAATCAAAACGAAAAATGGATTCATATTCAAAATAAAGTCATTAAAGAGGCCAGAAAAACCGACCCGCGAATTGGTGAGGCCACACCGATTAACCCGTACGATGAAAAAGATAGCCGAGGGATTCCATGTCAAGCAGCGGATTTGTTTGCCTATGTAAATCGTCAAAATATGTCTCCCATGTATGATATGGATACAGTAACCCCTCATCGGATTTTAGATATAATCGTCGCACGAAAGGGATTTATTGCGCATGACCATGCATTTCGAATTTTTGCAGAAATGAACGATGATGACTGGTATGCGCTCATTCAAGACATGCGAAAAGCAAAGAAACATTTTGATAGCGTTAGAGCCAAAGTTGGAGCGCCGAAAGCGCAATATTATCCATTGCGCGAACATCCTTTTATAAGAGAACAGTGGTTGAAATTTAGTTACATGAAGGGAGCGCTTAAAGAATGTTATGGATACTGACAAAAATAAGGAGCCATCCGAGGCCGATAAATTCCGCGCTTTCACACAGAAAATAGTTTCTGTGCCGAAAGAGGAAATCGACCGGCGTGAAGCGGAGTATCAAAAAACCCGCAAAAACAAAAGGAAACGGCGCAAGTTATGATTTACGCCGCTTTCCACGTCCCTGTCGCCGGAATCGCCGGAAGTCCACCCGATTCGCTGGTGAGTTTCACGAACTGCAAACGTTTGCCGATGACGCCAACGATGCCTTTTAGGAAACGGCCTGAGTCTGTGTTCTCACGCTCATTGAATCGAAACGCCTGTTCATCCAGATAACGAAACAAATGGAAAGGTTCAACGCTAACATATGTCCCGCGAATTGCTCTTTTGAGCAGGCTCCAAAAGTTTTCAAGGCCATTGGTATGTACGTTGCCGCGAACATATTCTTTGGCATGGTCAATCGCCTGATGGACATAATCACGGCTCAGGCCATTGTACGAAGGATGCGTGTCCGTGAACACTTGCGAGCCTGCTTCGACATGCTGACGGATTTCGCGCTTAAGAACACGGCCTTTAGTGTTGCGAACGTGCGTCAATTTAATCCGGCCTTTGCGTTCCAAAAGTCCCATAACGATTTCCTTTCCAAGTCCGCCCGTGCCGATTGTTTTCCGGCGATGATGATGCATATTCCGCGCTTTCCCGCCGATGTAAGTTTCATCGGCTTCCACTTCGCCGGACAGTTTGGAAAAGTCTCCATTCTGAATGGCGAGCCGGATGCGATGCAACATAAACCAAGCGGTCTTTTGAGTGACACCCAAAGCACGGGACAGTTCGCACGAGCTAATGCCGTTTTTGGCGTTCACAATCATCCAGAATGCGGGGAGCCATTTGTCGAAGCCAAGGGCACTGTCCTCGAAAATCGTACCAACCTTGACCGAAAATTGCTTGGCGCATTCACGGCATTTCCAAAGGCGGCGTGTGGCGAGATACCCCACATCCTCAGTTTTGCAGACAGGGCATTTAGGCTTGCCGTCAGGCCAGCGAACCGAGGCCATGAAGTTAATGGCTTTATCGGCATCGGCGAAGTACTTGATTGCTTCGGCCAGTGTTTGAGGAAACTCAATGTCATTTTTCATACCCCCAATTTACTCCAAAAGCTATGGTGAGTCAAGTATATAATTACCCTTCATTAGCCTTCAATAGGCTGGAATCGCCTTCAATTTTCGCCACGTGTAACCCTTGGAACGGGGCAAGCGTGGTGAACCTTGTGGGGTCTGGCTTTGGTCTTTTTTTAGCCATGCGGCCTCCCCCCGGGCCCCCTTCCGTAGCCTTCCGTAGCCTTCCGAAACAGGTCGGTCGTTGATGGTTGATTGAAGACAGGTCCCCTAAGCATCGCTCAAAAAATAAAAATGATTCTTATTTTACCCTTCTAAAGGCTTCTGAAGGTTACTAAAGGCTACTAAAGAGTCAGTGGCCAATCCCAAATTGGACGCTACAGCCGGTTACGCTCGCAGACTCGCCCGCTGCCGCCTTCGTTTCACTACGGCGCGCCAAGTCGCGGATATGGAAGGATAATTTTGGCCTTTCACCCCGGGATGAATCCCGGGGCTACATCCCTGCCGCCCCTGCCGGGGCTTTCAATCGGGCTTGCTACGCATGCCACAAACACTATTTCAAAGAACGCAACGGCCAGTTTATCACAAGGCCACCATGTCCGTTAGCGGAACTTGACTCCTAGTTGTTCACGCGCCACGCGTGGCCTCCTTTTCCGCCGCCTGTCCCCCGCTCTCTTCTCTTCTATCCTATTTACCTCGCGAGCAAAAAATTGAATACCGGCTGAACCAGGGTCAGTACAGCAAAGCCTGCCGGGATCGCCGCCAGCAATGACCAATTTCGACCGTATTCTTTAGTTTTTGCCGACGCGATAACGCAGGCCGCGCAAAATAAAGTTCCTATGAGCAACATAACCAATTTAGCCACGGAAAGGTAAAACGCCAGATACAGAAAGGGCGCGTTGTTGAGCACGTAACCGAGTAATGGCAAAATCAGTCGTTTCTCCCAACGAGTAAACGCCACTACGACGCAAATAAATCCGCCCAATAACGCCAGCCATCCGATAAACGCCACCGCGGCCAGTAGGCCATAGTTATCGCCTCCGCCCGATGTCGAAAGCGCCGCTATCCACACCAAAGGAATACCCACAATAGGAATCACCACGGACCATTGCCCAAAGACCGATGAACGCCTGATGACGGGCGTAGACTCTGCTCCCGGCGCTGACGCAGTTATGTTCTCAGTTCGAAAGAGCAGAACGACTGAAAAAACCAGCATCACCAGCAGCAGGATATGCGAGGCGAAATCTGTGAGTACTTGATAAAAGGGCCCGCTGAAGTCCATACGGGTCCGCGGGAGAAAACGGTTCCAATAAAGAATCCGCCAGGCGTAAAATTTGCAAAGCCCGAGGACCGCCACAAACACCGCCAGCCACAATGAGAGCCGTCCAGTGCACCGTCTTAATAAGATGCCGGCCACTGCACTCACCAGGATCAGAGTGATATTTTGGTACGTGTAGATGGTCCAAAAAAAGACGGGATGCCCCAGTGGCCAAAGGAACCAAGCCACGTCCGACAACAAAAGCACTGCCGCAAACGTCAGATAAAAATAACCTACGATGTGTCGGAGTGGCATAAATCAAATTTCAGAGACTCCACAATTGCGCAAATAATCAGCCGTGGAGTCAAAAAAACTTGGCAGCCGTGTTGGATCAGAGTCATCGCCTTTTGGAACCCAAATAATCGTGCCTTGACGCGCACGTGTAAGCAAAACTCTATAAGTGTTGAGAAGATATCTCTGATCAACGGGATTATTTAAAAAACCCCACCGCGAACCACTCAGCGCCCTGTAATTCCAATCTTTTGCTTCTGCATTATACGAAAAATCTCCTCCCCAGCAAAGGCCGACCCAATCAAGTTCTAAGCCCTGACATTCATATTCTGATGCAGCTACTTCCAACTGGTTTGATGATCGTATGTCTGGGGGTAAATTAAGAAACCAATTCACGTACATGTCGCGATTTCCTTGCCGAAAGCCCGAAGATAATTCGAGCCCATCTGCGCGCAGACGAAGCGCTCCTGAACTGGCTATTAAACCGCTCCGCTGAAAGCCACGGGCCTGCTCACGTAACCATGTGCGAGCAATGGAAAGCGAACGAGTGAAGCAGAACGGAAAGTCTTTAAGATCAGGAATAGTCCTCGCTGCTTTCACAGGATTACGGTCCAAGGCGGCATCAACCCACTCCGTGAATTTTTGAGCACGGAACGAGCGGACATTTACTTTTAAATGCAAAGAAGATTCTTCATGAATCGTAAGAGATCCGCGATTTCGGTCCATGAACAGACAATGTCCGGCGGTGCTGGCATCACCCTCAATTACCATCGGTGAGACTGCGACCTCCCAATCCGGATATTTTTCGCGAAGTGTTTTACCCCACTCCGAAAGGCCGGCTTCCCCACTATTAATTTCTTGTCCTCCTCCGACCAAAGCGATTATTACTGCCCAATCCGCGTGCCGATCCATAATCTCAAGCATCATTTCTGGCTCAGATTTTTCCTGCTGGTGTTTTTTCTGGCTTTGAACTGCATCCCATGCACGCTGGGCTTCATCGAAGACGACAATCTTTTCCACTGGAGGTTTATCATTCTTTTCCATTCCTTCTTCAATAAAAATATGAACGCTTTGAATAAAAGTCCCGATTGTTCTTTCGCCTCCATTTTCTTGAATCCGCCGCTTGTGGTCGCGCGCAATGGCGGCCGAAACGACTTTAACAAGGGGTCGGTTGCCAGACAGGAAAATGCCAGCAGGACGACCATCACGCCGCAATATTGGATTATGGACAACGTTCAGACCTGCAAGGGTCTTTCCTGCACCAGGTACTCCGGTTACAAAACAAATGACTTTTTTCCTACATTGCTGTGCTCGCTGAATTATTTCTACAAGTTTTTCAGATGTAACGGTGAGGTTCTCGGTACCTGCATGTGAGTGGGCAATTTCTCTTACATTATGCCCGGCGAACAATGCCTCGGCAGCTTCGATAATAGTCGGCACTGGATGGTATGTTGAATTGTCCCAATCAAATAGATCAATGCTTTTAGAATCTGAACGATGCTCAGCCTTGAATGCCGCCAAGATTATCGACGCTAAATCCGACTCATTCGCTCTTTTCACGATACAAACCGCATCGTTGGAGGCTTTTTTATTTAGATTTTCTGCTGCCTGGGCTTTAGGCACAACTGATACCGGAACAATTATGCGATTGCAGCTGGCTTTATGAAAATCGCGAAGGTCTAATGCGTAGTCTTCGGCTTGCCTATCCACTTCAGCGCCGTGCTCTTGGTCACCTGTTTTAAATTCAAAGCAAAAAATTATATCAGCAGCTAGCAGCACGGCATCAAGCCGTTTTGATCGTCTCGGAATAGGATATTCCAAAAGCAACGACCAATTTTCGGCCGATGGATTGAGTTGATTAAGTTTCCGGCAAGTCGATTTAAGGATTTTAATCTCTGATTTCCACGCGGCGGTTTGCTGCTTCTGCAATGCGTTGTTTTGATATGATGCAAGAAGCGAGCCAAGAATTCTTTCCTGAGAATCATTAAGAAAATCACCAAGCTTTGCTCTGTAAAAAGCAGGCATTTTGATTATTCCTTTATGCCTAGCAACCAAACGACTTTTACTTCTAATGCTTTAGCTAACGCGACCAGTTCAAAGTCCAGAACGCTACGGATACCAGCTTCAATTTTCGCAACACCAGCGCGATCAATTGAAACACCTAATTTAGCAAGCCTTTCGGAAAGTTCTTCTTGTGTCAGCCGCACTTTGGCTCGCGCCTCTTTTACACGTTTACCGACAAGGTTTTGCCCGGTTTGTGCCATGTCTGCCCAGGCTATCAGGTTTGCCCACGAAAATATTGTTCTAGTATAGAACATTTTTAACTTGTCAGATTGCTACAACCTAGCCAGGTGTATATGCCGATATGAACACAGAAACCTCATCGGCACCCGAGCAAATTGATCCCGCCGCTATATTTGCGTGCGCATCCTCACTCTGGCAATCATGCGACAAGACCAGTGGTGGGGTGAACCTTAGCGACCACTACGGTGGCATGGACGAATTGATGCGCGTCTGCATGCGCATTGCCAACCGATTTGAAGCATGGTCATGTCATCATATTGATTTCGATGAAGTGGATACAGTATGGCCGTATCTTCTTGAGGATAAATTTGGTGACGCCTGTTTAGATGCGATGTTGCCGACGGGTCTTGAATCATTTGATGATTCAGATTGTTTGCGTGTCGCCATGCGTTTGCATCTGCCGATAATCCGTGATGGAAAACTTCCCCTTCCTTACGATGTCGTCATGGATAATCCTACGCCGAATTCTCCATTCCGAAAGTTCAGGATTCAGACCGTCCGAGACGAAAACGAGGAGGATGGCTTTACAGAGCCTTACACAATGGATGATGAACCTTTCGATGAAAATTTTGGTGAGCCGTATTTTGGAATTTACGGAGTCTACG
>DATJXK010000016.1:0-2273 GCA_035500235.1 Pseudomonadales bacterium
AATGGCTGGTTTTTTTGAAGAGAGAAGAGAACCAGCAAGTGCGGAGCTGTATAATTTGGCTGTTCGTTTATCAATGTGTTAACTGACCTGATTTGGACTGGCAACTGAATCCCAACCCTCCTCATTGCTTCATGTATCGTAACAAAATCCATCCGCATACGGACTTCCCTGTCCTTGCATCTCCCATTCCTACATGGAAACGCTTGCTGGACGTGAGCATTATATTAGTGTCGGCACCAATCCTTGTGCCTGTCATGGCGGTCATGGGGGTATTGGTCAGGATCGTTTCTCAGGGTCCGGTTTTGTTTCGACAGGAACGGGTCGGGTATTTGGGGCAGCGATTCATGTGTTTCAAATTTCGCACGATGTATGTGAATGCTGACACCGCCGTTCATCAAGGACACCTCGACCAACTGATGGATTTGGACACGCCTCTGGTAAAAATGGATGCCAAGGGCGACCCACGGATTATTCCCTTCGGCAGACTGTTGCGTGCGTCCGGGCTGGATGAGTTGCCGCAGTTGATTAATGTTTTACGAGGTGAAATGAGTTTGGTCGGGCCGCGTCCCTGCCTGCCTTACGAGTACAACAAATATCAGCGGTGGCAAAAGGAACGGTTCAACACGTTGCCAGGCCTGACGGGGCTGTGGCAGGTGTGTGGAAAAAACAAAACCACGTTTACCGAGATGATTTGTCTGGATATCCGCTACGCTCGTGCCAGAACGCTCTGGCTTGATTTGAAAATTCTTTTGATGACTTTCCCCGCCGTAATGGTGCAGGTGCTCGAGGCGCGAGATACTCGAGAACGCAGGGCCTTCACCCGACGCGAAACCGCTCCAGTATCGGATCTTTCCAGAAGGGTCGTCCGTCAGTAGCGGCTTTCGAACCAGCCTGCCTGATTTGAGGGTGATGGTGCCGAATTTTCGTCCCGATTCCGTAATACAATAAACAAACCAAGACGTACCAATTATGACCAGGAAACTCAAAGTCGGCGTTGTGGGGTGTGGCTACTGGGGACCGAACCTCATTCGTAATTTCAGGGCGCTGCCGGGCTGCCAACTGAAAATCATGTGTGATTTAAACCAGCAGCGGCTCCAGCATCTAAGAACGTTGTACCCGGAAGTCCAACGCGCGATGGATTATGAACATGTGCTGAATGGCATTGAACTTGATGCCGTCGTCATAGCCACCGCCGTCAAATCGCACTATGCGATGGCCAAGGCGAGTTTGCTGGCCGGCAAACATACGTTTATCGAAAAGCCGATGGCCAGCTCTTCCGAGCAATGCGAGGAATTGATTCGGATTGCGCAGAAAAAGGGCCTGGTGCTGATGGTGGGCCATACGTTTCTTTATTCCCCGGCGGTAAGAAAGATTCGTGAGATTGTGGATTCCGGTGACATCGGGGAAATCCGCTACATTTGTGCGCGCCGGCTCAATTTGGGGTTGTTCCAGAAGGACATCAATGTGGCGTGGGACCTTGCGCCGCACGATATCTCAATCATTTTGTCCATCATTGGCGAGCAACCTGTCACGGTGAATTGCCGCGGGAGCGCTCATATTACCCAGGGGATAGAAGACGTGACGACCATGTGCCTCACTTTTGCGAAACAACGGACCGCCATCGTCCACAGCAGTTGGCTCGATCCGAGGAAAGTCCGGGAGATGACGATCGTCGGCAGCAAACGGATGATTGTCTATGACGATGTGGCGCCACTGGAAAAAATCCGCATTTTCGACGCGCGAGTTGAAAGCCCGCCGCATTATGACACCTTCGCCGAATTCCAATACGCTTATCACTATGGGGACATGTACGTGCCGTACATCAAACAGGAGGAGCCATTGAAGACCGAGTGCCAGCATTTTCTGGATTGCATCAAAAATGGCGTAAGCCCGTTGACCGACGGCAAGCAGGGCTTGGAACTGGTCCGGATCCTGGAAGCGTCCACCAAATCGTTGGCAAAGGGCGGTGCCCCAGTCGAACTTGCCGGGGCGCGCGTTGAAGATCCCCGGCCGGAAGCCGCCAGAGTTGCTGCTCGCGACAGGGAGATTCCGGTGCTGATAACCCGGCCAAGCGCCTCCAAGCGTCCGGCCAAAAACGGCCGGAAACTGCAGATTAAATTGCGCGTGAACGGGCATTAAGCTCCCCATGGATTTGTCACATCAGCCCTCAAACCAAAAAATCGCTCCCGATGTGAAATTGGGGAAGAATGTTTCTATTCGTGACTTCACGAATCTTTACGGCTGTGAAATCGGGGATGATGTAAAGATCGGCA
>DATJXK010000017.1:0-19611 GCA_035500235.1 Pseudomonadales bacterium
CGGAATTACAGACCACCCCCGGCATGGCGGATGCCTTCGCCGATAACATGGCGCGCGCGGCGAAAGAAAATAATATGAGCGTGCAATATTGCATGCCGTTGCCGCGGTTTTTCCTGCAAGGCTCGCATTATCCCGACCTCACCACCATCCGCACCAGCAATGACCGGTTCCAGCGCAATCGCTGGGACGATTTTCTTTACGTTTCGCAACTGGCCCGCGCCACCGGCATCTGGCCATGGACGGATGTTTTCATGAGCACGGAACCCAATAACCTCCTCATTAGCGTGCTCTCCGCCGGCATGGTGGGCATTGGCGATCCCATGGGGAAAGAAGACAAAAACAATCTCGCGCTGGCGGTGCGCCCGGACGGCGTCATTGTAAAACCGGACGAATCATTGCTGCCGGTGGATGATGTTTATGTCGCCCAGGCCAATGGCCAAACAAATCCCATGGTTGCCTGGGCCTATACCGACCATGGCCCGCTGCGGACCGCCTATGTTTTTGCCTATGTCCGCGAAGCCACCAATATGGATGCAACATTTACGCCGGCCACGTTCGGTTTGGACGGCCGGGTCTGCGTCGTGGACATGCGTACCGGCCAGATGTCCTTTCAATCCGCCCGCTCATCCGTCTCGATTGCATTCGATGTGAACAGCACGGCCTATTACGAAGTCGTGCCGGTTGGAAAATCCGGCATCGCATTTTTCGGCGATGAAGGAAAATATGCTTCCAACGGGAAACAGCGCATCGCCGATCTTAACGAGGCGGATGGAAAATTGACTGCGACGGTCACGTTTGCCAAAGGAGAGAAATCAGTGAGTCTTTTCGGCTTTGCGAAAAGAATGCCTCAAGTGACTGTGCAAAGCGGTTCGATTACTGGCGTCGGTTTCGATAAAAGCACCGGCCGTTTCAGTGTGCGGGTGGCGCCTGCCCCGGACGTGAATGACTCCGGTAACGACCCCGTGCAAACGGCCGTTGTCACGTTTTCCGAACGATGATGACGTTAAACGATTTGGATGGCGACCTAGTCCGCTTATGATAAGACTGATTAATCATGAAATCGTTTTCAGCTTTTTTATTTAAACCTGTCATTTTCCTTGTCGTTGTATTTCTGTCCCTGCCACTGGCATATGGCGAGATTCCGCGTCTTTTTACGACTCCCGATTTCACACCGGCCGACTTTGCTGAAGCGGTCAATCACTTCATTGCTCTAGGAGAAGACGGTGCTGTTAAAGAATTGGAGCAGTTGGCTTCAAAAGG
This sequence comes from Pseudomonadales bacterium, assembly GCA_035500235.1. Taxonomy (GTDB): domain Bacteria; phylum Verrucomicrobiota; class Verrucomicrobiia; order Limisphaerales; family UBA11358; genus UBA11358. The sequence continues at coordinate 1,261 of DATJXK010000017.1, forward strand.
AGGCAATTACCACCTATACCTGGTAGAAGACGGAAAAGAAGGATTTTACTACCCGGAGCGGGTTGGCTGGATGTGTCGGGCACTTTTCGAAGGCCAAAACGGGCAAGCCCTGCGCCCGCCAAAATTTGGGACTTTGGAATATTTGCCACCGCCGGATTTGATGACAACCAATTGGCCACAATTTCCGATTGCCAGATCAGGGTCCACGTATTTTGTCTTATGGGAAGGCGATGTAACGGTTTCTGGCGAAATAGGATTGGACGATGCTAAATCCTATATTGAATACTGCCAAAAAAAACGGCGTCTTTCGCCAGAAACCGGTAGCTGTCCCAACGAAAAAAAAAGCTCATAAAGATCTGGCTGCGCTAAAGACATCGGCTGCATGGAAGAGCATCAAATGGACTTATTATTATAATGGTAGCCATTATGTGCTCAATGAAGGAATCGTATGGAGTTTCATTGAAAGCCAAGCCAATCGTATGAATTGAAATCCAATTTCATCAATAAACATTGCTTTTAAAAAGCGCATGACGATGTGCCTTTTCTTCATCGCCTTCCCGTGCTAAAGTCAATGCAATGATTCTTACGGAGAAAGAACTGAGGAGCCTGGCCGACCTGACGCATCAATCCCCCCATACCCTTTTGGGGATGCACTCGCTGGGAGATAAATCCGGGATCGTCGCGCGCGCCCTGCTGCCGAACGCCGCCAAAGTGGAAGTCCAGCCTGTCCACGAAAAGGACAAGCCCCGCTTCGAGCTCCAACGCATTCCGAACACCGACATTTTTGAGGGCGTCTCCAAAAACGCGGACAAAGTCTATGCCTACGACCTGGTCGTAACGACGCATCAGGGCCAGACAGTCCGGACACGCGATGCGTTTTCATTTCTGCCGACCCTCGGCGAATCGGATTTATATTTGTGGGGCAAGGGCGATGAACGGAAGATTTACGAGAAACTTGGCGCGCAGTTGCGAGTCGAGGATGGCATCCATGGAACGAGCTTTGCCGTTTGGGCACCCAACGCCCAGCGCGTCAGTGTGGTCGGCGATTTTAACAATTGGGACGGCCGTTTTCATCCCATGCGCCTGCTTGGCGGTTCCGGTGTTTGGGAAATTTTCGTCCCCGGCGTGGGCGTGGGCGCGCATTATAAATTTGAAATCCGCGATACGCACGGCCATGTGAGTTTGAAAACAGACCCTTTCGGCCTTTTCTTTGAAGTCCCGCCAAAAAACGCCGCCATCGTTTGGGACACGAAAAAGTTCAAGTGGACCGATGACAAATGGATGAAGAAACGCCGCGACCATGATGCGTTGCGTTCGCCGATGAGCATTTATGAAGTCCACATTGGTTCATGGAAAAAGAAAACTGCCACAGAATCCTGGAGCTATCGCGAGCTGGCTGAACCGCTCGTGCTCTACGTCAAACGGCTCGGGTTCACCCACGTGGAATTTTTGCCCATTGCCGAGCACGCATTTTATCCTTCCTGGGGCTACCAGGTGACCGGCTTTTTCGCGCCGACGAGCCGTTACGGCACGCCCGAGGATTTCCAATTTCTCGTCAACGCCCTGCACGAAGCGGGCATCGGCGTCATTATTGACTGGGTGCCGGCGCATTTTCCGCGCGATGAATGGGCACTGGCCAAGTTCGATGGCACAGCGCTTTTCGAACACGAAGATCCCCGGCGCGGCGCGCACCAGGACTGGGGCACCTTAATTTTCAATTATGGCCGCCACGAGGTTTCCAATTTCCTCGTCGCCAACGCGCTCTATTGGCTCGACCGGTTCCACGTGGACGGCCTGCGCGTGGATGCCGTGGCCTCAATGCTCTATCTCGATTATTCGCGCAAGGAAGGCGAATGGCTGCCGAACCAGTACGGCGGGCGTGAAAATCTTGAGGCGATTGATTTCCTGCGAAAGTTCAACCACATCGTGCACGTCGAACATCCCGGCATTGTGACCATCGCCGAGGAATCCACCGCCTGGCCGCAAGTCACCCGCCCGCCGTATATCGGCGGCCTGGGTTTTTCGTTCAAATGGAACATGGGCTGGATGCACGACACGCTGGACTATTTCAGCCGCGATCCCGTCCACCGGAAATTTCACCAGAACGATTTGACGTTCGCGATGATTTATCACTTTCACGAGAATTTCATCCTGCCGCTGTCGCACGATGAAGTCGTGCACGGCAAAGGTTCGCTACACCGCCGGATGCCCGGCGATGACTGGCAAAAATTTGCCAACCTCCGCACGCTGCTCGGTTATCAATGGCTTTTTCCCGGGAAAAAACTGTTGTTCATGGGCGGTGAAATTGGCCAGAGCAATGAATGGAACGCCAACGGCCAGCTTGATTGGTGGCTGCTTGACGCCGGGCCATATCATCGCGGCCTGCAAAAATTCATCGAGGATTTGAACAAGCTTTACACCTCCACGCCCTCGCTCTGGCAGGCGGATTACGACTACGGCGGGTTTTATTGGCTGGATTGCAACGACACGGAAAACAGCATTTTATCTTTTGTACGCCAAAAAAATGACGGGTCCGAACCGGTAGCGGTGATTATGAACCTCACCCCGGTGCCGCGCTGGAACTATCGCATCGGCCTGCCGCGCGCGGGCAAATGGCGGGAAGTACTTAATAGCGACGCCGGAATTTACAGCGGCAGCAATACGGGAAACTGGGGACAGGTTTGGGCGCATGAACGCGCTTGCCACAACCAGAATTTCTCCGCAGAAGTCTACCTGCCGCCGATGAGCATCATCGCTTTCACGCCCTAGCTCCGGCAAAGCGCTTTATAAATAAAGCGCGCTCTGCAAATCATGCAGCAGCACGCTGGTAAAGGCATAACGGCGGTCAGGGTCCTGCGCAATGCACTTGAGGATCACTTTTTCCAGCACAGGCGGAATGTCGGGGTTGTGCTGGGTCGGCGGAATCGGACCGGCCATGTCGAGCTGGCTCGCGAGGATTTCCCCCGGATTTTCGCCCGGAAACGGCTTTTGGTTGGTCAACAGTTCGTAAGCCGACACACCATACGCAAAAATATCTACACGCGTATCAATCGGCTTGCGCTGCAACTGCTCCGGCGCCATGTATGAGGGCGTCCCGGGATTTTTCGAAAATTTCTTCGGCTTGTCCGGAATGGGTTGCGCCAGGTCAAAATCAATCAAACGCACTCCGGCATTGCGCGAGACCAGCACATTTTCTGGCTTAAAATCCAGGTGCATGTAACCGCTTTCATGCACGTGGTTAAGACCGGAGGCCATGTCCAGGAGGATTTGCGCCACATTTTCCGTCAGGATGGGATCATGGCGCGCGAATAATTGCTTCAAATTGGCCGCTTCAACATAGTCCATGACCACATATAGGCTGCCGTTGGTTTTGCCATGTTCGACATAACCGACGATGTAATCGCTCTCGTTCATCTTGGAGAGGACTTCGCAGCCGCGCAGAAAACGGCGCCGTTCCAGGAAATTAAACCGCAATTCTTTTTTTAACCGGCGCAGTGCGTAAGGCTTGCCCCGGCCATCAGTCACGAGCCAGATCTCGGCCATGCCCCCGCTATTGAGCATTTCTTGAAGGTAAAACCGGCCAAACTGTTCCTGTCCCGTTATCACCCCCGATTCCTGAAAATCATCTGCCTTTTCTGCCATTTGCATAAGACGATAGCACGTTCTGCCCTACGGCGCGATAAAAAGTTGTTCAGCGCGATGCGCTTGTACCCATTATAGACGTCACAAAATCGAACCAGGTGACAATTGAAAGCGACTAATATTCCAATGCAAATCACGCTTTTGTCTCAGCCAATTTCAACATTTGATCAAATTCGGCTTTCGTCAGCGCCGAAACGGACAAACGGCCTTGTTTGGCCAGCTTGGTTTCGCTCAAAATTTTATCGCCTTTGATTTGCGCAAGTGTCACGGGCGTTTTTACCGGTTTAACAGCGGCCAAATCCACGCAGGACCAATCCCCTTCTTCAGCGGTCGGGTCGGGATAAGCTTCCTTTTCCACGCGGGCGATGCCCACGACGGATTTCTCATCGCCACTGTGATAAAAAAGGACAATGTCGGCCTTTTTCATGGCGCGCAGATTGATTCGCGCCGTGAAGTTCCGGACGCCGGTCCATGCGGTTTTGCCGTCCTTGACGAATTGCTGCCACGAATAGGTTTCGGGTTCCGATTTGGCGATCCAGTAGTTCATTTACGATTTGCGATTTGCGATTTACGATGTCGGCATGAGTTTTGCCGATAACCTGCCCGCAATTCAACAACGGATTTCCGCGGCCTGCGCCCGTGCCGGACGCGACCCGCAATTCGTCATGCTGCTGGCTGTTTCCAAAACCTGCGATGCGGAAACCGTCAGCGAAGCCGTCAAATGCGGGCAGGTTTTTTTTGGTGAAAACAAGGTGCAGGAAGCCAAAGCCAAAATCCCGCTTAGTCCCGGCAAAGCCCGCTGGCATTTCATCGGCCATCTACAGTCAAACAAAGCCCGCGATGCCGTTGAACTTTTTGAAATGATCCAGGGCGTGGACAGCCTGAACCTGGCGCGTGAAATTTCCAAACGCTGCGAACAGGCCGCCAAAGAGATGCCGGTATTGCTGGAAGTGAATGCCGCGGGTGAATCGAGCAAGTTCGGTTATCCGCCGGAAAAACTATTGGCGGAATTGAAGGAACTAAGTTCCCTGCCGCGCCTCATAGTCCAGGGTTTGATGACCATACCGCCGTACGCGACGGCCCCGGAAAAATCACGCCCCTACTTCCGCCGGTTGCGGGAATTGAAATCGCAATGCGAAGAAATCCTGGGCGCTCCCCTGCCCCATTTGAGCATGGGCATGAGCGGCGATTTTGAAATCGCGATTGAAGAAGGCGCCACGATTGTGCGGATTGGCACGGCGCTGTTCGGTCCGCGGAAATACCGGGCGAATCCGGCGCCACTGGACTCCGAACCATAAGCCCGGGAAGCGTTATTATCGCATAAAAAATTAGTTTTCTTTTTCCGAAGCTATTTTATATTTGCCTTGTGACCATTGAGACATTCAAAAAAGAAATAGCGGTCGCAGTCCGTGCTTATGAGAAGTACATCATTTGCGTGGACAAAACGCCGGAAGATTTCGACGCGTCACTGCAATCGCTCATGAAGAAAGCGATCACGGCCTATGAAAGCCGGGCCGCCGGCATGCGCCACGGCATCGCCCTGGACAAATTTGTCACGGTCATCCTTAGCCAAAGCGATGAAGAACGCCCCATGTGCGGGATCTATTTTAACCTTCACTCGCCTTACCAGAAAAGCGCGCTGCCCAAGACGGTGAAGGAATTGAAGATTAAAAGTTAGGGTGAAGCTGCCGCAGCGGTTTTAACTCGCTCTTTTACTGCTCCCGGACATCGTCCCCCTCTTGCGCATCGCCATCCAGCAAGTCGGCTACCGTATCGTTGTCCTGCTGCGGACCGGTGATTTTGATTTGTCCCACTTTTAATCCATTGCGATAGATGAAAAACGTCTGCCCGGTCTGCGGCATCTGGCCCACGGGAAAACTCAGTACCACAAAACGCCCCACGGAATTATAACGCACCACTTTCGCCGTAAGCGACGTATCCGGCGTCACGATCGTGGCCATGTTGGTGGAAGGCGGAGCCGTCGTCGTCTGTGCCGGCCCGGATTGCTGTGGGGCCATGTGATGCATCCCGCAACCGGAAACAATCCATCCCGCCAGCAAAAGGCCAACGAACAAACGTATTTTCATCCGGTGAGTAAAACGGTTTCGCAAGACAGGGTCAATTCGCTTTCACTTCAATGGTGGGCTTTGGAATGAACTGTGGCCGCCGGCTGGCGCGCGGCATCAGCCTGGCGTTTAACGAGGCGATGGATGGCATTGGACAGCGCAACCACCTTTTCACGGGTACACTCACCCATCAGGCAAATCTGGATCCAATTTTTGCGCCGCAGATATTCGCTGTTGAAACTCAACAGGTAGCCTGCCTCCTGCATGGCGTTGCCCATTTTCACGGAATCCATTTCCGGCGGCAGCTTGATCGTAATGACTGCGGGCGAAACCGGCGCACCGCCACCCACCAGTTGAAAACCGCTCTCCACCAGTTGTCCGCGCAGCCACGTGGACCATTCTGCCGTTTCGGTAAAACGTTTTTCCCAATTCACGCGCTTAACCGCCGTGCGTAATGCGTGCAGCAGGTTGGATGAAAACGTGAACGGAATGCCTTCCTGCTTGGCATAGAAATCCAGGTCGAAGTAGCGCGGCAATTTTTTCGTGTTCCCGGCCGCGGTATGATTATAGAAAATCATGGAGAGCCCCGGATAGGCGCGCAATGCCTTCCCGCTGGCGCACGATGCCAGATAAACCCCGGTCAAATCCACCGGCAGCGCACCGATGGTGCTGATGCAATCCAGGCACAACCGCGTCTGCGTTTCGTCGCACAATTTTTTTAACGCGTCAAGATCGGCCATGTAGCTGCTCGATGTCTCACAATGAGCGCACCAGAGCCAGGCATAGGCGTTTTTTCCCCGGCCGCGAAACTTCTGTTCCACCGCCTTAAAATCAATCGGCTCACCCCATTCAAATGCCAGCGTGTCAAAAGCCAGACCAAACCGGTGGGCATGGTCCACCAGCCGTTCGCCAAATTCGCCATTGCTCAAAATCAGGCCGTGTCCGCCGAGCTGCGAGAGTTGGGCGGCCACGATGTCATTGGCCAGCGTGCCTGAGCCCATGAAAATTTCTACATTCTTGGCCTGCGTGAGCTCGCACAGCGTTTCTTTGGTGGCCTTGAAATCCTTTTTGAAACTCTCCCCGCGATGCGATTCCGGCGCCTGCTCAAAGGCGCGGCGGACTTCACGCCGGATGGCGACCGGGCCGGGCAGAAAATTCACCGCATTGGGATGGAACGAACGCGCAGGCGAGGAACGCAAAAATTCGCGCGCTGTCACTTCAAACGTTTCCAGGGTGACATACATCGGCTGGAATTGCGCATCACCGCTGCCCACCACCGGGCCGAAAGGAACAAAACCGAGATGCTGGTATAATTTGAACTGCCGCGTCGTGCCGGAAATGATGGCGAGGCCGTAGTTATTTTCCACGCCGTGCTGCCAGAGCAGCGCCAGGATGCCTTGCAACACCTGGCCGCCGCGCGCACCGCGGAATTTTTTCTCGATAGCGAGCAGCCGGATTTCACAGACAATGCGATTGGGCGGGAGGTACGAATCCAGGTTCTCCAGTTTTTGGTCGAGCGAAAACGGGCGGGCGCCCCGCACTGCCAGCATGCCGACCAGCTTTTGGCCCTGCATGCAGATCAGATAAGTATTCTCCGCGTGAAACTTGTCCACCAGCCGTTGTGCGGCTGAGGGCTGGTGCTGGGGGATTTCTTCGACGAACGTCTTGTAATTGAGCCGGTGGACCTGCTCAAATTCCCAATCTTCTTTCGCTACTTTGAACGTCAGCGGTTCCTGGTTCATATCTTTCTATGTTCGGATTTTAACGTGACCAATTCTTCGGCCAAATTCTTGCGGTGCGCAAATACAATCGTGGCGGCCAGCACCGTCATGACGCAGGTCGCCACATCGCTGCGCGTAAAAAACCAGCACGTCCAGGGCAAGCATACAAAGGCGAACATGGCCGGTAAAAGGGTTTTTCTCGCAAAAATAAAAACCACCACAAACAGTCCCGCGGTCGTCCACGCCACCGCAGCATTAAAGGCCAGCAGTGCAGCCATGGACGTTGTGATGCCTTTGCCGCCGTGAAACTTCAATTGCACCGGCCACAGGTGCCCTGCCACCACACCTACTACCGCCATGGCAGCGCAAAAAAGCTCGTTGCCCGCAAGCTTGTGCGCCAGAAAAACTGCCAGGTAGCCCTTGGCGAAATCGCCCAGTACAGTGATAAAAAATCCCGGTTTGCCCAGGACGCGTCCGACGTTTCGCGCCCCAGCGCTACCGCTGCCCATTTCCCGGATGTCTTTTCCCGTCCGCATACGGACGAGGTAGTAGCCCGTTGTAAAGCAGCCGATAAAATAGGCCACCGCCGCGCAAGCGCCCCCCCGGGGCCAATTCGCCATCTGCAAATGTTCAATTAATTCCATTCGCTGGCTTTCTGATGATGCCTAAGTATAAACGGTTTGTAAGGAAGTGCGAAATAAATTTTATTTTACTTTGCGGGTGAACGACGTGGAAAAATCTGATTGTAAAATCAGGCTCTCTTTAGGGTCCGCCACGCCGTCAACAAACTGGCGCACAATCGGGTCCTGCGAGTTGAAAATTTCATCTGGCGGCCCGTTCGCATGGATTTTCCCGCGATGCAGCATGATGACATGCTGGCCGAGACGGCGCGCCGAGCGCATGTCATGCGTGACCACCACCGACGTCACATTCAGGCGATCGCGCACGGCCATCATCAATTCATCAATGCTGTCCGAAACCACGGGATCCAGCCCGGTCGTCGGCTCATCATAAAGCACAATTCGCGGCTCATAGACAATCGCCCGGGCCAGGCCCACGCGCTTTTTCATGCCGCCGGACAGCTCGGCCGGTTGCTTGTTTTGAATGCCCGGCAGATCTACCACATCCAGTGCGAAGGCAACTTTCTTTTCAATTTCCGCCTCAGTCATGTGCTCATGGCGGCGCAGGCCAAAGGCCACATTTTCAGCCACGGTCATCGAATCGAACAAAGCAGAACCCTGGAACAACATCCCGAATTTTCGACGAATCCGCAGTAATTGCCGTTCGTCCATGTCCACAATGTTTTCCCCGTCAATCAGGACCTCGCCGGAATCAGGCTGCAACAACCCGATCAGATGCTTGAGCAGGACGCTCTTGCCGCCACCGCTGCGCCCGATAATTGCGACGGACTCGCCATTCTCGATCTTAAAACTCACGCCATCCAGGACCGTCTGGGTCTTGAATGTCTTTCGCAAATACCGCACCTCAATCATTTAGTATAAAGTATCAAAGGCCGTCACTTTCGTCATTCTTCATTTTTCAATTCAAACCGATGGCCGTAACTCCTAAGCCAATTCTTTCGACGAGTGAATCTCACGCATTGGCGTGAAATTTTCACGCATGAGGAGGAAGGAGCCCTTGACATCTTCATTTTTTGGGCGAGTTTCGCCAATCACCGTCATGGCATTGGCAATGCTAAATACCGGCGACACCTTTTTCGAAAGAAAAAAAGAAAGGAAAGAACGTATGAAAACCTATCAGTTTCCCTGGCGCTATTTCGTCGCTGCACTCTTTTTCCTGGCGTTGCCCGTAGCCCAGGCTCAATTCAATTATGTCACCAATTACGTCATTAACAGCGGCTATAGCATTACCATCACGGGTTACACTGGCCCGGGTGGCACGGTCACTATTCCTGCTATTATCAATGGCTATATTGTGAAGAACATTGGCGAGGATGCATTCGAAAATAATACCAGTGTGACTGGTGTTGTCTTCACCAACCTGCCCGCCTACCTGTCCATCAGTGTTGCGACGTCTGCATTCATGGGATGCACCGGTTTAACGAATGTCATATTCGGCGATGTCACCAATATCGGGGATTTGGCGTTTGCCGACTGCACCAACCTGGCAGCCGTTTATTTCGTATTTGATGCTCCGACCTACCAAGGGTCTCCTTTTTATGGCGACCCGGGCACCACTGTTTATTATCGGTACGGAACCTTGGGCTGGGGCCCGACTTACGGCGGCGCACCGGCAGTGGCGGAAAACGCGCCGTCCGACTTTAGTTACCAGTTGATTAATGGTTCGATCACCATCACCGGATACAAGGGCACCAGTCAGGTGGTAGCTATCCCCTCTTTCATCAATGGCTACCCCGTCGCCAGCATCGTGAACCTGCCGCCGCCGCTTGGCGCAGGTGCCTTCCACGCAATCAGCGTTACTATCCCCAATACCGTCTCCAATATCGGAAACTATGCTTTTGGCGGCTGCCTCTTTACTAATATCATCATACCGGACAGCGTCACCAGCATTGGCCAAAATGCCTTTTTAGAGTGTACCAACCTGGCCACTGTCACCATCCCTCACAGTGTGACCAATATTGCGCCTCTGGCATTTCAATATTGCTACAACCTGGCCAATTATTCAGTGAACGCCACCAACCCGGCTTACAGCAGTTCAAACGGAGTCTTGTTTGACAAGGCGCAAAAAACCGTCGTTGATTACCCCGAAGCACTGGCAAACGGATCTTATACCATCCCCAACGGTGTCACAGGCATCGTCTGGGGCGCATTTGAACACTGCACCAGCCTCACAAATGTTGTCATCCCCAACACCGTTACCAGCATCCAAATAATTGCATTTGAATTTTGTACCAACCTGGCATCCGCCTGTTTTCTAGGCAATGCCCCGCCGGATGCCGGGAGCGCTTTCTGGGGCGACCCGAAGTGTATCGTCTATTATCTGCCTGGGACGACAGGCTGGACGAATGTGTACGGCGGTGCTCCCACCCAGCTATGGTATCAGCCACAACCGACCGTCCTGAGTTTTGAACCCTCCTTTGGCGTGCAAAATAATCAATTCGGTTTTACCATTTCCTGGGCCACCAATGCCTCTGTGGTCGTGCAGGCTTGCACCAATTTGGCGAATCCGGGTTGGATTCCCCTGGTGACCAATGTCTTGAGCAATGGCACTAATTATTTCAGCGACCCGCAGTGGGCAAATTATCCAAACCGTTTCTATCGCGTCAGCGAACCGTAACCTCATTCCGCCCCTCGCGTGAACAACCAGGAGTCATCTTTCTATTCCGGTATAAACGTTCTGTGGTAAAATGGCCATTGCTCTTTGACATATTGTCTGTGGCTTGCGCAGCGAGCCCATCGAAAGCCCAGTGAGGAGCGATAGACATATAGCCCCGGCGCGGGACGCGTCCCTTTAAGCCGGGGTAAAAATCTAAAATAACTCATTCCATATCCGCGTAGCGGGCGAGCGTATCTGCCAACCGGCAAATTAACCTAAATCAAGCCCTCTGACTAAAAAACAAAGCGGAACCAAACCGCCGCAAGCCCATGCAAGGTAAAAAAATTACGCTCGATCAACCATCAACGACAAACCAATTCCGGAATCCTATTGAAGCATGTTTACCCGCCATTGCCAACTCTCCCCCCTCTCCGCGCAAAATGCAACCGGCTACTGGTCACTTTTTAACATACCCGTTCGCCTTAAACCATTCTACGGCGTCGGCCAGAGCTTGCTTAGGCGGCGTTTGGGGCAGGCCAAGTTCGCGGATAGCGCGTTTGGGATCGAACCACATTTTATATTTGGCCATGCGCACTCCGGCGACGGGTGCTTTGGGTGGTATGCCCGTAACAAAAGAAAACGCTTCGTTGACGTGCGCCGCGGCCAGCGCGATCCAGCGCGGGATTTGCCGGGCCGGCACAGGTATGCCCGTAATTTCCGAGAGCACGCCAAGGGTTTGTTCCATGGTCCAATTGCCCTGCGCATTGCCGAGAATGTAACGCTCTCCAGTCTGTCCCTTTTCCGCCGCGAGAATATGGCCGATGGCGACATCGCGGACATGGACCCAGTTTAGACCTGTGTCAATATATGCGGGAAGCTTGCGATTCAAAAAGTCGAGGATGAGCTGGCCGGTGGGCGTAGGCTTGACGTCGCGCGGGCCGATGGGCGCGCTGGGGTTTACGATGACAACGGGCAAACCGGAGCGCGCGAGCTTAACGGCCACGTCCTCCGCCTGCCATTTGGAGCGTTTATAATGATTGCTCAATTGCCCTTCAGAAGTGATTTCCTGTTCGGTAGAGGGAATGACGACCGTATTTTCGACCTTGGGCAAACCGATGCAACCGACCGTGCTGGTATAAACGATGCGGCGGCATCCGGCCTTGCCGGCGGCTTCGAGGACGTTGCGCGTGCCGGTGACGTTGGTCTCGTACATAGGTTTATAATCGCGCAACCAAAGATGATAGCTGGCGGCGACGTGGAAGCACCAGTCGCACCCTTCCATCTCGCGCAGGAGAAGACGCGGGTCAAAGAGATCGCCGGTCACTTGTTCGTACCGGGCGCCGGCCAGGGCGCGGGTATCCGCCTTGTCGCGCAGGAGGAGCTTGACGCGATGGCCGCGCGCGAGGAGTTCGTGGACCAGATTAGAGCCGACGAATCCGGAAGCGCCGGTGACGAAGCATTTCATAGAAAAAACAGCGAAATGATTCTGCGAAAATTTCAAAATTTTTTCCATAAAAAGTTTTTCGCCGCTTGACTTGGGTTAACAATTGAAGGAAATTCACACTACGTTCCATGCAGGCAAAGAACGGTGTTAGAAAGAAAGTGCGAGCGAACCACCGCGAACTCGATGTGAAGATCGGATTCATGGAAGGACTTCTTCGCCGCGATCCCAATTACGTAGATGCCCTCCAGCTTCTCGGAGATCATTATACACAACGCGGGCGTTTCACCGAAGGGTTGAACGTGGATGAGCGGCTGGCGCGGTTGGAACCGGAAAACCCGGTGGTATTTTACAACCTGGCGTGCAGCTATTCCCTGCTGGAACATTACGAGCGCGCAGCGCAATCCCTGGAAAAGGCCATCGTGCTGGGTTACAAGGATTTTGAATGGCTGGCGAAAGACCCGGATTTGAAAAAATTCCGCCAGCAGCAGGCTTACCGGGATATCCTGAAGAAAATTCCCTTTAAAAAAATCAAGGTGCGCTGAAGAACACGCGCGCCGGTATTTATCGGGCGCATAAACCGGCTCGCAGCCCCGGGATTTTGAGGTTAGTCTCCTAAAAATTATGAACGTCACCATTCATGGCCAGACGCGGCATTTCCGCACCGTCGCCTTTGACACCAAACGAAACGCGGTGCTGCTGATTGAGCAGCGCCTGCTGCCGCACGAGTTCAAGATTGTCGCGATGCGCGACTACCGGGAAACGGCGGCGGCAATCCGCGACATGATCGTGCGTGGCGCCGGAGCGATTGGAGCGACGGCCGCGTACGGGCTGGCGCAGGGCGTGCGGGCTTTTCGCGGAGATGATTTGAAGAAATTTTCCACTCATTTAAAAAATGTGTACGAGGTACTCAAGGATGCACGGCCCACGGCGGTAGACCCGGTGAACGCGATGAACGACGTGTGCGCGACCATGCGCAAAGGCACAACGGTAGAGGAAAAGAAATCGCTCGCGCTGGCAGCAGCGGAGGAATTTGCCAACGAAGATGCGCTGCATTGCGAGGAGATTGGCCGGCACGGCGCGAAGCTGATCCGGGATGGCATGAAGGTGCTGACGCATTGCAATGCCGGCTGGCTCGCATTTGTGGACATCGGATCGGCGACAGCGCCCATGTACGCCGCGCAGGCAGCAGGTAAAAAATTCCACGTGTTTTGTGATGAGACCCGGCCGCGTTCCCAGGGCGCGACACTGACCGCGTGGGAATTGGCGCAACAACGCGTGCCGCACCAGATTATCGCAGACAACGCCGCAGGCCATTTAATGCAGCGTGGCGAAATCGACCTGGTTATCGTGGGCAGCGACCGCGTTCTCGGCCGCACCGGCGAAGTGACGAACAAAATCGGCACGTATACCAAGGCCGTTTTAGCGGCACGACACAGGATTCCATTTTATGCGGCGATTCCGCTTTCGACAATTGACTGGAATTTAAAACGCGGTTTCGACATACCGATTGAGGAACGAAGCGAAAGCGAAGTACTCGGCGCGTGGGGAACTTTGAAGTCGGGCAAGCGCGAATACGTGCGAGTGGCGAATCCATCCAGTGGCGCGCGCAACCCGGGCTTCGACGTTACGCCCCCGGAATTAATTACCGGCATTATCACACCGATGGGAATTTTTAAACCAAAAGATTTATGGAAACGGCGGAAGAACCTCGGTTACGCCGGCAGTTGAAAAAATTTTAAGAATTCACCTTTGCAAAATCTGGTTCCAACATTGCAGGTAGCGGTCGGCCCGGTGATTTTGATTTCGGGCGTGGGACTATTGCTGTTGTCCATGACGAACCGCCTCGGCCGGGCCATTGATCGCGCGCGGCAATTAACGGATGCATATCGCCACGGAACCGAGGCTGATCGCGCACGGATCAAAGGCCAGTTGGAAGTCCTTTGGCGGCGGGCAGGCTTGATCCGGGCTTCCATTGTGTGGGGCTCCTCCTCGCTGCTGTTAGTATCGCTGGTCATTATCCTTTTATTTGTGAGCACACTGCTGGGCCTCGAAATCGCGCCATTCATTGCCATCCTGTTTGGCTGCTGCATGGTGGCAGTGGTGATTTCGCTCATCTATTTTATCCGGGATATCAATCTTTCGCTTCACGCGCTGCGCATGGAAATCGACTTTGAAGAGAAGAAATGATGAACGATTTTCACCTGCCAGGTGCCCCTTTTTTTACTTCCATTGAAAACCAATCTTGCATGGAGATGAGAGTTAGATATTCTGGTCGGAGCGGCGGAGTAGCCAAGTGGTAAGGCAGGGCTCTGCAAAAGCCTCATTCGTCGGTTCGATTCCGACCTCCGCCTCCAATCCCGATCTCAACCCGGCAGTTTCTTTTAAAGCCCTGGCAGTGGAGACCAAAAGCATCGGGGCGCCAGACGACTTCCCGCGAGAGGAATAATATGGATAAAACCCTTGTAAAATAAGCCAATCACGAGGGTGAAGAATTTTTTTTGAAAGCCGATGCGTTCGTTTCATTATCATTTTTTGCAAATGATATGCCACTTTTCGCATTTGGGGTTTCTGAAGAATGTGGTAACTAAGTAACATACCAATTCAAAAAAGCATGCAAGAATCCATCACTGGGTCAAATGGTTTGGCACTTACCTCAAGCACAACCCACAAATTTCACCGGGGAGCACAACGGCGGGGCGGTTTTACGCTCATTGAATTGCTCGTGGTCATAGCGATCATTGCGATCCTGGCGGCCATGCTGCTGCCTGTACTAAAGGCAGCCCAGGAAAAAGCATGGGCCACCGGATGCCTGTCCAACACCCGCCAGTTGATGATTGGCTGGCTCGTTTATTCTGGAGATAACAGTGAAGGCCTGGTGAGTTATAACAATTGGTGCCTGGGCACGATGAGCTGGTCCGTCAGCTCACAAAATACCGACGTAACATTACTGGTAGGACCACAACCACCGGGCCAGCCGCAACCTTTGCTCGGACCTTATATAAAGAATCCCGGCGTGTTTAAGTGTCCGGCAGATCGATATCAAAATGCGAATACACCTAGCGGCCGGGTTCGCAGCCTTTCAATGAACGGCGCCCTGGGCGCAGGCGGCTCCGGCCCCACTGTGATAGGAACCAATCCAGGCACGCGGAAGTACTTTGGAGCCGGCACTTCCGGCATGAACAAAACTGCCCAGAAAACAACCGATCTGCGCCGTCCTGCTGACGTGTTTGTCATGTTGGACGAACAGGCGGACAGTATTAATGACGCAGTATTTATGTTTAATCCGGGCGCTCCGCAAGGCTCAGAACAATGGCGCGATCTTCCGGCTGCATACCATGGCTATGGCTGCTGTTTTTCATTTGCCGACGGTCATTCAGAAATTCATCACTGGTTGGAACGAAAAGGCATCAACAAGACAATTTACCCGGTTGCTTTTCAAAATTACGCCACTAGTGCCAATAGCCCATGGGGCAGCGTTAATCTCGGCATCAGCCGCGATTATGAATGGATGGATGACCACATGCCTTATCAATAGACAATGATCAGCGACCGGCCAGTGCTAAAAAGATTCGTCAATGCCCAGTCCGAAAACGTCAGTTCCGTCAGCCAGTAGAAAGCAAACCAACCAATAAACTTATGCAAATGAAACAAATCCTTAACGGTCGTGCTCCCGCTACATTTAGCGCGGCCATTAAATCAATGATCCTGTCACCGGCCCTGGCTGTGTGCGGGCTGTTCCTGCTTGCGTTTGTAACGCCGGTGATGGCGCAACAAACCGTCGGTCTTAGCACAGCTCCTGTACGAGTGACGGCGCCCTTTAACTTTAGCGGCACAAATGCAGTGAGCATTAGTGTTCAGATCGCTGGTGGCAGCAACGAAGTGGATTTGTCTTTGTCGGGATTGCCGACCGGTGCCACTGCTATCTTTAACAGAACTTCGTTTACCAATACTGGATCAACCACCCTGACCCTTTATCTCACCAATGTGGCCGAAGGATTATATTGGCTGACGCTCGACGCTACCAATAGTGCGACGAATTTCCTCAATTTCCCATTGCAAGTGGGAGATATCTGGAGTGGCAGCGGAGCCAACCCAAACTGGTCAACGGCGGGCAACTGGAACGGTGGCGTTGTCCCTGGTATCAATGATGAAGTCATTTTCAACAATGCAGGAGCACAAACTACCACCAATACTAACAGCATTGTCGACATCACTACGACCATTGCTTCGTTGCGTTTTGCCATGACTAATGGTTCTACGAACATCCAATCAATCCTGATTAATCCCGGTGTCACTCTGAACATCACCGGTACCAACAGCCTGTCTGAGTTAAGGGATTTGTTAAACCTCGCCAATACCATGAGCGTTGTCATCGCCGGCCAAGGTGGCACTCTGAACGTGGCCAATGAAAATGGAAATATTGCCCTGCTCACTGACGGTAATATTAAGAGTTTGATGGATATGCAAAAACTGGGGCTGTTCACGGCGGATGTCAACCGGCTTGGGATTGGAGATCAAAATGCCTATCCTAATTTCACCAACCTGCAGGCCAACGCAACCGGTGGCAATATCGGCAGACCGAAGTTATTTATTCCGACACTTAACCTGGCCCAGACGAATATTATCAAGGCGGTATTTGTTGATCCCTATAACTATACCAACAATACCAATCGGGCCTACGCATTGGAATTGGGCAATAATGGCAACCAGGCGTCGAGTTCGAGCGCGCAACTCATCGTTTCCATGGGCGTCTCGAATTTATTCCAGTTGGACAGCATTTGCATCGCCGGATTTGGCGGGACCATCGGCACGATCAATTTCAATACGAATGATTCAACCCTTAACCCCAATCCCACTGCTTATTTCCGAAACAAGGATGGAGTCAGCCGCATGAGCATGTTTGCCATAGCGGATGCATCTACTACCTTTACTAATGCAGGAGGCAATACCAAGGCCAACTCGTTTAACGGCGTAGATTTTGCCGATGGCCACGGTTACGTGGATGCACAGGTGGATCGATTCATCATGTCGCGTGATTCGCCATTTTCCATCAACGGCGGTTGTACTGCTCAATCGCAGATGGAAGTTGGCCAGGGCGTTTTCGATGTGAATACGGCAATCCTGGGTTATCAAACGGGCGGCGACCAGCCGCAAATCAACTATTGCCAGGCGACATTGACCGTATCCAACACCGCGATATTTAGGGCCAACCAGGATTTCGAACTTGGCTGGACAACATCAGACATTAATGATCCTTCATTCCCGGGTGACACCTACGGCCAACTTAACGTGGGTCCCGGCGGCACGGTAGAGGTCAACCAAATTGGCGTAGGGGGCCCCACCAAAAATTCGGGATTAGTTGGGGCTCATGATACCAACGGAAAGCAGAACCAAATTAATCTTTCCAGCGGATCTTTGTTGATTGTTTCGAATACGATTGCGGATGCCACTCCGAACGGTGCTTTGGGCCTGCTCAATCTTAGCGGCAACGGCACCTTGGAACTGTTTATTGACGGGAGTATCAGTCGCACAAATGTTTATGTCGGCACATTGACGACTTCCGGTTCAGGAAATACGATTAAGATTGGTGGGATCAATAATTTAACGGTACCTGCCCAGGTCCCGCTGATTGCGTACGCTTCCGGTTCGCCCACGCTGGGCCTCAACCTGCCGTCTGGATATAGCGGCGCAATCATCAACAATGGACCCGGCAAAACCATCGACGCCTATATCGTATCTGGTGCGCCCAAAGCCCTGGTTTGGCGCGGTTATGTCAACAACACCTGGGATATCAGCACTAAAAACTGGCTGGATCTGACCACGGGATTACATACCAATTTCGCCAATTTGGACAATGTGTCATTTGATGACGCAGCCTCTATTCCGACCACTATCTCCCTCTCCGGACTCGTGATTCCGGGCGCAGTTGGCATTACTAACTCAGTTAATAATTACATATTTAACGGTTCCGGCTCAACTTCCGGCAGCGGCGTTCTGACGAAGACCGGTAGCGCTTCTCTCGAGATTGATGCCAATACAACATTATCCGTGGCGTTAAATCAGGGTCTGATGACGGGCAGCGGCACCGTAAATTCCATAACATCGGCAGCCGGCACTACAGTACTTTATGCCGGCACAGTTACTGCCGGGCTGACTTGCAGCGGCACGGCTACCACTTCAGGAACGGTCAGTGGGTTCCTCGACATCAAAACCGGGGGTACCTATACCAACCTGAACACAG
>DATJXK010000018.1:0-26784 GCA_035500235.1 Pseudomonadales bacterium
TAATGACGGGAGAATCTGCTGTTCCGTTAGCAGCAACGGATGAATTGAAGCTTTGGCTAATCAGCATATTGCTCCCTGTTTGAAAATCGTAGAGATAGACATTGGAAATGATTCCATTCGTGTTCAAGGCATAAGCCATGAACCGTCCATCATTGTTAAAACGCGCTTTGATATGGAAACTGAGACCTGAATCGGTGCCAAGAACGGTCACCGTATTGGAAACCAGGTTCATTACGTTCATGTGGCCGTTATAGCCAACGACGTAATTGCCGTCCGGGCTGATGGAAGGCGTGGACGAAGTGAAGTTGTTCGTGTAGATGCGCTGCGCCGTGGCCGTATCCCAGACATAAAGTTTGCCGGCGCTGCTATCAATATAGGCAATGCGACGGCCGTCAGGCGTCATGGCCGCCGTCCAGGTGGTGCCTGAAGTTGTAAGGACGTAAGTGATGCCCATGAGTCGGTCACGCAGAAAAAGGTTATTACCACTGAAGTTGGCGGCACTAAAATTGTACGCCAGACTGTAAAAGAGGACATACCGGGCATCTGAGCTAATCAAAGGGGTGGTGGATGCATTATTCCCACCCGTGCCCGAAGCGTTTTGGCTGATGAGTTGCGTTGTGCCCGCGACCATATCCCGAATGTAAATATCATTTATGTTATTGGTGGCTCCGGGTGCCAGGTCAAGGGCCGAGCTGGAAAACACGACATAACGGCCTGAGGCATCCACGGACGGCTCACCGGAAATCCCCGAAGCGGCAACGCCATTGGTATTCACGCTCACGAGGATGTTTGTATGGTTGACGACGTCGCGAAGATAGACATCGCGCAAGCCGTTTGTATCGTTGGCAACCAGACTTCCTTCACTGGTAAAAGCGATAAACAGGCCGTTGGAACTGACGCTCACACTAGAAAAACCACTGGCAAAACCTGCAGAAACATCAGCGTGGTTTGGATCATGCGCCGAAACCAGCTCCGTCGCACCGGCGTTATTATTCCGGACGAAAACATCCGAGGCGTTATTATCGTCATTAGGAACAATGCCGCCATCGCTATTCACAAATGCGACCAAATGGCCGTCGCCGCAGATTGACGGCGGAGTCGCGCTGCTGGCTCCCGAACCATTTCCATTGGTATCCACATTTATTAAAGTCGTCACGCCGCCCTGCATGTCCCGAAGATAGCAATTATAACCCGACGTGACATTGGCTGTCAGATTGGCGTCCGACGAGATAAACGCCACGTAACGTCCGGTAGTATCCAACCGGGGCCAAAGACAGATATCGTTTGTGTTAAACGTGCCGCTGAGCTTTTGGCTAACCAGACTCAGCGTACCGGATTGCCCATCCCAGAGATTAATAAAGAAACCGGAAGCTGAACCAATGTTTGTACCCGCTTCAAAGGCGACGAACCGGCCATCCGGCGTGATATCCAGGGTATTGATATCTTCGTATTGGACAGAGGGGACATACGCATTCGTAGCAATCAAATCGGTAATACCCGATAGAACGTGGTAACGAAGGATGGCACCCTGGGCAAAGGTTTTATTCAAGATAAAGGGAGCATTGGTGCACGCCTCAAAAATGACGTAGAGGCCATCCGTGCTGATGAGTTGATTGCAGGAGATTTCATTGGTGGACCCGTAGATAGATTGGAAAAGACTTTGGGCATTGGTGCTGGCCCAAATGGTCTGGCCGGCTGACAAATCACGAACAAAAACCTGGCCAGGAACAGTCTGCCCCTGGACCAGATTTGTCGCCGAGGTATAAAACGATACGTAACGCCCATCCGGGGTGATCTCCGGCGAATCGGAAACAGCCGGGAGCAACACTGAGCCAGTGGACATCGCTCCCGGGCTTGCCAGTGTGGTGGTGCCTCCAATCCGGTCGCGAACAAACACGTCCGGAATGCCGTTGGTATCTGCCAGAGTCAGGTCGCTTGCCGCGCTGGAAAAAGCGATGTATCGCGCGTCCGGGGTCATGACCGCATTATGCGAACTGCCATTCCCGGGAACGCCGTTGGTATTGACGCTGATGAGGATGGTATTTTGACCGGACAGGTCGCGCAGGAATACATCCATCTGCCGGTTATTATCGCCGCTCACTAAATCACTGGCCGCGCTTTCAAATAACACATATTGGCCGTTAGCGGAAATACCATCCGGGAACGACTCACCATTGCCGGGCAGGCCATTGAGGTTCGCGCTCACCAGGGTCGTGGTACCAGCTACGCGGTCGCGCACAAATACTTGCGAACTGCGTGGAGTCAGCCCTGAAACCGGCCCGGCGTAAGGATTCGTTACCAAATTGATCGCGGAGCTGGTGAATAAAACGTACCGCCCATCTGTGCTGATGATAGGTAGGTCAGAATTCCCATTTCCTCCCGCGGGAGAAGCCGTGCCCGAAGCAGGGACTGAAACCAATTGCAAACCGCCAGCAGGTGCAGAAATGGCGGCGAACAAAAAACAGAAAGCGGGAAGCAAGAAATGAGAAAAGGCCTTGCGTACGAAAACAAAACTGGCTGCAGGTCGGCTTTTCATGATTTATATCGTTATAACAGAGCCATTTTAAAAATCAAAGAAACTCTGTTTGCCTTATAAGACATTCAGGATTTGAAAAAACTTTGAATTAAAACCAAAAGAAGCACGCCACTTATTGACCAGTCTTGGAGTAATTATCGTTCCATTCTTTGAATAGCTTTTCTCCATCAGCGATTTGATTTGCGGTCATCTGCGGTTTCAAAGCGTCCAACTCAATGGACACTCTTTGTTCTACGCTCCCATTTTGTTCGATCTGAGCAATCACTCCCGCAGCACTTAGCCACTTATAAGATTGCGGCAAGTCACGATCCACTCCGTTTCCCTGGGCATAACACATTCCCAAATTGTACATCCCTCCTGAATAATTCTTTTCGGCCGCGCGGCGATACCATGTCACCGCCGCCACTTGGTCGGTCGAAACTCCCAGACCGAAGTCATACATATACCCCAAGTTGCTTTGCGCTAAGGGAAAACCCTGCGCTGCTGATTGTTGATAAAGAGTCACGGCCTTGCTGTAATTCGTGGGATTGCCCAGTCCATACTGATAGAAACTTCCGAGATTGTTTTGGGCAATGGCGTCTCCACCGTCAGCGGCCAGTTGATACCATTTCGTTGCTTCTTCGTAATCCTGATTAACATCATAACCTCGTTCATAGTCCACGCCAAGGGAGCGCTGGGCGGCAACATCACCCTTTAGCGCGCGTTTTTTCAATTCCTTCACAGGGGAATGATTTTCAGTTACGGAATAGGCGATCAGCCCACCAACCATCCCTCCTAAAATCGCGCCGGTTTCTACCGCGTGGGCTTCGGAAGGTGTCAGCTCTCGAGGACTCGACCAGGTAGCACCGCCGAAAAATCCGTATTGTTCTGAATTGACCACTGAATTGGCAAACCTTATCGCTTCCAGTTGTTTTTTCTCTTCTTCTTTGGCTTCTCCGGCCCGTGCCGCTACCAAATCCGGCGCGTATTTAGCGTCTGAAACAAGGCCTTTCGCCATCTCCGGGTCTTTGAAACGCAGGAACTGTGCTTTGGCCTGATAACACGAACTCCACCAAATACTCGGCTGCTTTTCTTCAGTAATATTGACAACATCAGCCCCCAAAATGCGTCCTTCCTCACAGAAAATTCCGAGGATATAGGGTTCGTCACAACGTGTGGAAAAACCGGTATCATAGGCATGAATGGACCCAAGCACGACAACGTCGTTTTGGTTATACCGCGCATTGCATTGAATGACAATCTTGCGGCTGGCGATGTCTGAAGGCGGCGGGCCTGACGGCTTACTGTAACCTGAGCGGCTAATTCCCGACGCGCAGCCTGATAGGAAAATAACTACACAGCTTAAAACAATTATCAGGGCGGCTTTCATGCTACGCTCCATTCAATCTCGCCACGACTTCCTGTGCCAATAGCTCATACGCAGCGGAGCCGCTGCTGTATTTATCGTAGTGGATGATGGGCTTCCCAAAGCTCGGGGCTTCGGCCAGCTTGGTCGTGCGCGGAATAACGGTTTCAAATACCCGCGCACCGAGAAGATTGCGGACTTCGCCAACGACTTCGTTGGACAATTTAGTGCGGCCATCGAACATGGTCATCACAACGCCAAAAATATCCAGGTTGGGATTCACCCCGGCGGCGCGCAACTGGCCGAGCACGCGATTCATCATGGAGATGCCTTCGAGGGCGTAATATTCGCATTGCAGGGGCACGAGCAAGCCGTCGCAGGCCACAAAAGCGTTCAGGGTCAAAATACCAAGCGACGGCGGGCAATCAATGATCACGACGTCAAAACGCCCGCTCTCGAGGACAGGTTTAAGCGCGCGGGTAACGGCCTGCAAATGGTTTTCGGTGCGGGCGAGTTCGAGGTCGGCGGCGCACAGGTCCACTTCGCTGGGGACGATTTCGAGGCGTTCGAAAGGGGTGGGCTTGATTTTTTCGAGCAGGCTGCCTTCGCCAAGCAGGACACGGTAGGCGCTGGCGCCTTCGACCTTATCCAGGCCTACGCCGCTGGTGGCATTGGCCTGCGGATCGAGATCAAACAACAGGACGCGCTGGCCCAAAGCGCTGAGGCACGCGGACAGGTTGACAGCCGTAGTGGTTTTTCCCACACCACCTTTTTGATTGGCGACCGCGATGATTTTTGTTGGCACTGGCCAATTAAAATAAATTAAAAAGCCAAAATGAAAAATTAAAAATGCACTGCGGCTGGGGAAGGGAAGAAAAGATACAAGCTAAAGCTTGAACTCCAACGACACACGACTGTCCTGCCTCAAAAATCAGTTTCCGGCAGGAGCAAATCCACCCTCATGGTACAAAGGAGCGGAGGATGGCGAACCGAAATACGATGAATCGTTGGCCGCGGGATTATTGGTCTGCTCAGAACTGCCATTAAACGGCCGGGCAGGATCCACTACTCCCGTAGGAGCGGTAGTCAGGACAGCCATTGAACCCGTGGACTGTGGTGCAAAACCCATGCCCGCCATCGGGGATTGCTGGATGGTAACAATGCCGTAGAGCAGGACCATGCACAAGGAAGAGGCGAACGTCACGGGCAAAGCCGGCTTGCGTTCGAACCATTGGATAAATCTCAAGAGCAACGGAAGTTCCGCGGCAGCCTCGCCGGCGTGGATGCGGGCGATGACATTGCCCGAAAAATTCTCGAAGTAACCCGGGGGCGGGATCTCGTGCCGTTTGAGCGCCAGGAGGCGGCGCAACGCGTCGAAGTCTTGTTCGTTTTCGCTCATGTTACTTTCACGTAGTCGGCCAGTAGGGCCTGGAGTTGCTGTCTCGCGTAAAACAGACGGGACCGCACTGTACCGATGTTACACTTCATAATTTTCGCAATTTCCTCATGCGAAAGCCCCTGCACATCATGCAATACCACAGCCATTCTATGGGAGTCAGACAGCTTAAGCAATGCGGCGTTCAATTTTTCCTGTAATTCTGTCAGGCCGACTTCCCGGCGCGGAGTCTTATCAGAAATTAAGGCCACCAGATCGGGGTCATGCTCAGCGTTAAAGTCCAAATCGTTCAGGCTCATGTGCTGCCGATTCTTGCGCTGTTTGAGGAAATTAATGGTTTTATTGACGGCAATGCGGTAGAGCCAGGTATAGAAACTGGAGCCGCCTTTGAAGGATTTGAGCGCCTGGAAGGCTTTGACAAAGGATTCCTGGGCAAGGTCATTGGCGTCCTCGTGGTTGGACGTCATGTGATAAACAGTAGCGTAGATGCGCTCCTGATAGCGTTTAACCAGTTCGTCGTATGCCTGTAAATCGCCCCGTTGCGCGCGATCCACGAGAACCTTCTCCTCCGTTGGGGCGGTTACAGCTTCCGAATCGTTGCGTTCGGCAGGTTCAGCCATAATCATGGTCATACAGTACAAACAGTCAAATGGGCAATTTGTTGCGCTAAAAATTCAGTCAGGTCTAAAAGGCCGTCGCGGCCGGTGCTTTCCGGCAAGGTTTTGACGGCAGCACGGGCCTGGGCCAAATAATTATTGATCACTTCCAGGGACGGCTCAAACGTTTCGTACTTGGCCAGCAGTTCATTGACCGGC
Organism: Pseudomonadales bacterium; assembly: GCA_035500235.1. Taxonomy (GTDB): domain Bacteria; phylum Verrucomicrobiota; class Verrucomicrobiia; order Limisphaerales; family UBA11358; genus UBA11358. Next base: position 6,093 of record DATJXK010000018.1, read on the forward strand.
GCAAAATTGCCGGGCTGCCAGTTTTCAATCAGCCGTTCCAGGAGCTGACGATCAGCAGCATTGGCCCGTTCCCAAGCTAATAGGACCGGCCAAGTTAATTTGCCTTTGGCCAGATCCGTGCCGAGGGATTTACCGGCTTCGGCTTCAGTACCAAACAAATCAATGCAATCATCATAAACCTGGTAGGCGGTCCCGAAAGCGGTGCCGAATTGGCGCAACGCAGCGCGGTCCTCAGCCTTGGCGCCGCCCAGGAATGCCGCTAAATCACAGGAAAGCGTAAATAATTCCGCGGTCTTCATGCCGATGACCCGGAAATATTCGCGGAAAGAGGCTTCAAAATTGCGGCGATGCTGCGTTTGCAGGATTTCCCCGGTGCAAACGGTATTCGTCGCCATGGCGACCGCCCGACAGACTTCCGGGGTGGGAAAACTGGCGGAAAGTTTCAAGGCCTGGGCAAACAGGCAATCGCCAAACAGCACGGCGATTTCGTTACCCCAATTGGCCGCGAGCGTGAGCTGGCCGCGACGGATTTCGGCCTCATCCATCACGTCGTCATGCACCAGGGTTGCCAGGTGAACCATTTCTATTATGACCGCGGCGGTAACATGAGCGTTCGAAATCTTACCGACTGAATTAGCCGCCAATGCTACCAGCGTGGGGCGCAGGTGTTTACCGCTGCCGTTGAGAGCATATTGGGCGTACGGCACAACCTTGGGGTCAAAATCCTGCGCCTGAAGGACTAACTGCCGCGAGACCGTTTGAAGAAATGGTTCGAGCGGTTCCACGAGAAGTTTCCAGGAACGGTTCAGATTGGAATTAGGCGATTCCGCCACACCTGTTTTCGCCACCTTTGGTTCAGCAGCTAGCATTCGCTTGAATCTACGGTTTAAGGACACATTAGTCAAACCAGTTATTGCAATATCGCTGGCAATTTGAACCTCCTCACTGGCTCACTGAGGCGGAAAACTTCAAAATTAAGACATCGGCGGAACTAACTTTGTACTTTGCGCTTTCTCGGGCTGCGACGCAATCCGTTCTGCAGCCATAGTTGCCATACCCTGATAAGCGCCTCGCGAACGATGTGGCGGGACAGTTTGGATTGGCCATGGACCCGTTCGGTAAAAATAATCGGCACTTCGACGATTTTGAACCCGTCACGCCACAACCGGTGGGTCATTTCAATTTGGAAACTGTAGCCGTCGGATTTGACGTCATCGAGATTGATGGCCTGGAGGGCGCGGCGCCGGAAACATTTATATCCCCCGGTAGGGTCGGTAAAAGGCATGCCGGTGATAACGCTGACGTAAACGCCCGCGCTGCGGCTTAGCATCAGCCGTTTCAACGGCCAGTTCACCACGCGCACACCGCCGTCATAGCGTGAGCCCAGCACCAGGTCGGCATTTTGTTTTTTAGCGGCTTCCAGAAATCGCGGAATTTCATCCGGGTCGTGGGAAAAATCACAGTCGATTTCAAAAATAAATTCATAGCCCTTTTCCAGGCCCCATTTGAAGCCGGTAAGATAGGCGCGACCCAGGCCGCTTTTTTTTGCCTCGTGGATGACGTGAATTTCGGGATGCTTCGCAGCCAGTTCATCGGCAATCTGCCCGGTGCCGTCGGAGGAATTGCCATCCATGACGAGGATGTCCACCTTCACCGGCAGGGATAAAAGCTTTTCCGCCATCTGCGGGAGATTCTCCCGCTCGTTGACGGTCGGCACAATTATCAGGGTGTCGTTCACGCGAAGGGTGAATTGTAGATGAGATTCCCTGCCAAAAACAAGTTGAAGTTGTAGTGTTTCGGACGTTGGTACTACCAATCCCCGGCCAAAAAGGCGGACGGCAAAAGTTTTTTGACCGAATGCGTGGAAATTTTTCGCAGGTCATCGCTATCGGCAACGAATACTTTGGCCCCGGATGCATATTCGGCCAGAAGCTGGCGGCAGGCGCCACAAGGCATGGGGCCACCGGCAACGCGCGCGACCACCGCCACTGCCACAAAGCCCCGTTTGCCGCTGGTCAGGGCATTGAACAAAGCCACGCGCTCGGCGCAACACGTCAGGCCATAGCTGGCACTCTCGACATTGGCGCCGCCGATAATCTCTCCCGACTTTGTGAGCAGGGCAGCACCAACTTTGAATTTGGAATAGGGCGCGACCGCGCCTTCGCGCGCTTTGGCCGCGGCGGCGATCAGTTTGCGGGAATCAACTTTCATTGTTCTCGCCGTAGAGCATTGCGAAATTTTTTATGAGCGACGCGCCGGACTTTCCTACGCGATCGGCCGTCTCCAAAACCTCCGCATGCGACAGCGTTTTCTTGCTGAGGCCGGCGGCGGCATTGGTGATGCACGAGACGGCGGCCACGTTCAGGCCCCATTGCCGGGCGGCGATGGCTTCCGGCACGCTGCTCATGCCTACGGCGTCCGCGCCGAATTTCGCGAAGGCCTTGATCTCCGCGGGCGTTTCGTAGTTTGGCCCGCACACGGCCAGATAAACGCCGCGACGCACTTTCATTTTGGACTGCTTCGCCGCCTCCATGAGCATCTTCGTGAGGCTGCTGTCGTAAACTTGCGTCATGTCCAAAAAGTTTGATGAACCGCGCAAAGGACTGGTTCCCATGAAATTGATGTGGTCGGTGGTGACCATGAAATCGCCGGCGCGAAAAGTTTTGTTGATGCCGCCGGCGGCATTGGTGAGCAGCAAATCGTGAACGCCGAGCGCGGCCAGGGTGCGGACCGGAAAGGTAACCCGGTCCATCGCATGCCCTTCGTAGAAATGGGAGCGCCCGCTCAGGACGGCCACGGGTGTGCCGCCGAGTTCGCCAAAGTAAAGTTTGCCGGCGTGGCCGGTGACCGTGGGTTGGGGAAAGCCGGGAATTTTTGAGTAGGAAATTTCTTTCTCTACGGACAATTCATCCACGACGTGGTGAAACCCGCTGCCGAGAACGATAGCAAGCGAAGGGCATAGGCCGGACGCTTTCCGGAGAGCGGCAGCGGCGGCCTGGGGGGTGATATCCGGATTCATGATTCTTATTTTGCTCATTTTTTGCCCAGCGGCAACGTCATTACAATCCTTATTTTTAAATGCGTGGTGTTTTTTTAGGGGATGGCGAGGCGGTTGGTGGCCAGGCCGGTTTGTTGGAGTGCGATTGGCAAATCAGAGTTCTGCGTTTCCTGGGCGTGACCGTCCGAGTAATCGAGGTTGCCGCCGTACGGATGCCGGCTGCGAATCCAGGCGATGGACATATTGGTCGTGACGTCCAGTACACAGGATTTCACGCGAGTGTCATTGGTGGCGAAATTGTCGTCGCCGGAAACAAATCGTTGGGAGGAATTCGGAATCGCATCCAGGGCCACAAAATAGCTGATATGTGAATTGTCGAAATCTTTTCCAAAATTTGTCACCGCCAAATGCCGGATGTCCGTCGGGCAAATGAGAACCTTGGGCGAAGATAATTGGTTGGACATGACTATAAAACAGGCGGCCACGTTTCCCGTAGTTGCCAGTTCCATGGCACCGCCATTGGCGACCGAAATCTGCATGGGAAATTTTGTGTTATGGTCTCCGGCCCAAACCAGGAAGGCATCGCCCATCTGTCGCAGGTTCATGAGGCAATAGATTCTGCCATTTTTGCTGTTTATTTGCGCGATGCGCGGCAGCAAAAAGAGCGCCAGGAAACCCAGCACGCTAATCACTACCAAAATTTCGTAGAATGAAAACGCCCGGTCTCTTTGTTTTGAAAAGCGCAGCTTCATGGCATCGCAAGGCAACCAACGCCACTCTATACCAGAGGCCCTGGCAATGCCACAGTGGAAAGTTCTTGAAAGACCAGCTTTAAGGAACGGCAAAACGATTATCCGCCACGGAAGTTCCCTCAACGGATAATTTAGCCGCTGATTTCAATCCTGCAGAAGAAATTTCCGAGACGCTGCCATCGGCGTAAAGGACATTACCGGCAGACCCGTGGCGGTCCGGCGTCCAGGAAATCTCTTCGAACGGAATCGCAACCAAACCGGACTTCACGGGAACATCATTCACGGCCAGGTTGTCATCGCCGGACATGATTTGTTGCGGGTGGGATTCGTCCGCATCAGGATTGATAAAATAGCTGATGTGGGAATTATTAAAGTCTTTTTGGAAATTAGCGGCGGAAACACGGTCTTTATCCGCCGGGCAAATTAAGATCCTGGGCGTGCTCAATTCGTTGGACACGACTTGAAAACAACCGGCGACATTTCCATCAGCAATTAATTCCATGCCGCCGCCATTGGTCACGGAAACAGACATCGGATATTTGCCGTTGTTATCGCCTTCCCAAATTCGCAGGGCGAGGCCGACTTGTTTGAGATTATTGACACACTCGATTTGAGGCGAGCGCGTGTAACGATGAGGAGGCTTTCTTTTGGTTGCTACCCTGGGCAGGAAAAGAAGTGCCAGGATGGCCACAATAGCAATGATTGCGAGAATTTCCATCCGCGTGAGCGCCTGGGTTCTTTTAATTTGAATATGCGGTTTCATATCAGAGGACGATTCGAATAATACGACAGTCGCAACTGCCATTCGTTATGCGTTTCCTCTGTTTTTGCAAGCGCGGTTTCATGGGATCGCCAGGCAGTTGGTCGTCTTGGGAGTTCCTTGAACCGACAGGATGAATGATGACTGCAAGCCTGAACTGGAAACTTCCGAGATGCTGCCATCAGAGTAAGAAATGTTTCCAACGTAACGATGCCGATCTGCCGTAAAGGTAACTTGTGCGTTGGTGGAAAGTTCTAACAGGCCGGATTTCACAGGAACACCATTGACGGCAAGGTTATCATCACCCAATAACACTTCCTGAGGATACATTTCGTTCGCATCGGGGTTAATAAAATAACTGATGTGCGAATTGTTAAAATCGGCCGTAAAATTGGTTGCGGGAACACGCTCCCGGTCTGCCGGGCAAATTAAATATTTTGGGAAGATTAATTCATTAGACATGACCTGGAAGCAATGGGCGACATCCCCGACCGCAACCATTTCGCGCGCTCCACCATTGGTTACGGAAATAGTCATTGGATATTCGTTATTATTGTCACCTTCCCAATCACGGCAAGCGAGGGTGATTTGCTTCAAATTGTCGGCGCATTTCATTCTCAGTGCATGACGTTTTGCGGCTGAAATTACCGGCAGCAACAAGGCCGCCAAAACAATGATCACAACTATAACCACAACGATATCGGTTATCGTCCACGCCTGATTACTTTTCTTCGAAAGACGTAATTTCATGGGATAGCCAGACGATTGGTGGCCATATCAGATGCGAAGAATGAGTCCTGCAAACCGGTGCTGGATAATTCGGCAACGCTGCCGTCGGCATAGCCGATATTGCCAACAAAACCACGTGGTTTCGGAGTCCAGAAATGATGAACCGGCACGTCTCCATGACGGCCGGGACCCCATGCGATGGGCGCATTCGTGGGATATTCCACGAGGCCGGATTTCATCAGGGATCCATTAACCGATAAATTGGCGTCACCGGACATGATTCTTTGCGGGTAACTTTCATCCGCGTCCACCCCGATGAAATAACTGATATGGGAAGCGTTGAAACCGCTTCCAAAGTTTGTAGCTGGTGATTTTTTCCAATCTGCCGGGCAGACCAGGATTTTTGGGGTGCTGAGTTCATTGGACATCACAATAAAACAGTTCACCAAATCTCCTGTGGCGGTTGTTTCCATCGCACCGCCATTAGTGACAGAAACGGTCATGGGATATCTATTGTTGCTGTCGCCTTCCCAGATGCGAAAAGCGAGGTCAATTTGTTTTAAATTGCTGACACAGTTTATTCTAGGGGGACGTCGTTCAGGGGTCACAAGCACCGGCAAAAAAATAGCCACTAGAATGATTAGCGTTACGATAACCAGGAGCACCTCCGGCAAGGTCAGCCCCCGGTCCCTTCGGTTTTGAAAGCGCAATTTCATATCAGATTGCCGAAAACACTTTTAGCATTGGCTATGCCGCGAGTTGTTTCTGGTGGAGTAGACGGAAAATAAAGTGATTTTACTCCCCACTAATTTAAAAGCAGGGGAAGCGCGTGAAAATTTTCTCATTTAGCGTGAAGCTCACGCGGACTTTTACGCGAATTTTAAACAGAAGGAAACGAAGTCAACGAAGGTTAACACCCGCCTTCGCCAAGGCTTCGGCGCGGCAGGCGGACACATAAGAAGACGCAGAATCAGCCGCCAGAAATATTTTAAAAATTTCTCTTGCATCATTAGCATCTTATGAGATACTTAACCATATGGTTAAACATGAATCTCCCCTCTTGGATCGCACGTTTGCTGCCCTCGCTGACCCGACGCGCCGGAGCATCCTGGCCAACCTGGCCGACGGCGAGCGGTGTGTAACGGACCTGGCCAAACCGCACCGGATGTCGCTGCCGGCCATCTCAAAACACTTGCGGGTATTGGAGAAAGCGGGCCTGGTCTGCCGCCAGCGCCAGGGCCGGATACATCGCCTGAAATTGGAGGCCAAACCCATGCAGGAGGCGCAGCAATGGATTGAAGACTACCGCCGGTTTTGGGAGGAGAGCCTGGACCGTTTGGATACCTATTTAAAGGAATTACAGCGGAATGAACCACCCGCCGAAACACAGGAAACCGAAGGGTTAAGGATTGATACGCAAGATTAAGGCGTGTTTCGTACTGCGTGCTGCATCAAGTATTTAATGGGAAGGCGAAAACCTAAGAAAAATTATGAAAACAAACGAGGAGACAACTGGTTTTAAACTGACGGTTACCCGCGTCATCAACGCGCCTTGCGCAAAGGTGTGGCGGGCATGGACGGAACCGAAGCAATTGGCGCAGTGGTTTTGTCCCAAAGAAGTGGAATGCCGCGGCGTGACTGCGGACGTAAAAGTAGGCGGTCCGTTTCGCGTTCACATTGTTTCGGACAAGGGCGATCACATCGCCATCGGCAAGTACCGGGAAATCATCCCCAACCAGCGCGTGCAATTTACCTGGGAATGGGAAACGTACGCGATGCCGAACAGCGTGGTGACGGTGAGCTTTGAAGATTTGGGCGCCACGACGCGCCTGACGCTGGTGCATGAAGGTTTGCCGGATGAGGAAGACCAGCAGCAGCACACGCACGGCTGGAATTCGCTAGTGGAAAAATTTGCGGAATTAATCGAACAAAACAAAATTAAATAAATTATGGCTACCAAGGATTTTACCGGAAAGAAATTTGTCATGGTCCGCGAGTTTGATGCGCCGCGTGAACTGGTTTTCAAGGCGTGGACGGACCCAAAGCACCTGGCGCAATGGTGGGGGCCGCGCGGATTTACCAACCCGGTTTGCGAATGGGACGTACGTCCGGGCGGCAAGATCTATGACGTGATGCGCGCCCCGAATAAGCAGGATTATCCGATGGGCGGTGAATTCCGCGAAGTGGTTCCACCGGAAAAAGTGTCATTCGTGTGCGGGCCGCTTAACGAAAAGGGAGAAATGATTTTCGAGTTTTTGCACACGGTGGTTCTCACCGAAAAAAACGGCAAAACCAAAATGACGCTCAGCTCACAGGTGCTGAAAACCACGCCCGGGGCGAATCAATATATCAGCGGGTTTGAGGCCGGCATGGGGTCAAGCCTCGACCGACTGGAAAAATTGATTGTAGAAACAAAAGCACTATTGCTCGTGGTCGAACGCACGATAGATGCGCCGGTGGCGCGGGTCTGGCAGGCAATGAAGACGAAGGATGAAATGAGCCGTTGGTTTTTCGACCTCAAAGAATTCAAAGCCAGGGTGGGCTTTGAATTTGATTTCGCGGTGGAGCACGAAGGAAACAAATATCATCATCGATGCAAAGTCACGGAAGCGGTGCCGCAAAAGAAACTGGCGTTTACCTGGCGTTATCAAGGGCATGAAGGCGATTCGCTGGTGACATTCGAATTGGCTGCCAAAGGAGAGAAAACGAAACTCACCCTCACCCATTCAGGCCTGGAGACATTCCCGAAGACGCCGCAATTCGCACGCAAAAATTTCGAGGGCGGCTGGAATTTCATTTCTACCGGGCTCAAAGAGTTTGCGGAGAATGTGGACAAGGAAATTTACATCTCGCGCGAGTTCGATGCGCCGCGCGAATTGCTGTGGGAAGCCATGACCAATCCGAAGCACGTCGGCAATTGGTGGGGGCCGCAGGGTTTCACGACGACGATTGAGAAGATGGATTTTCGCGTAGGCGGTGTGTGGAAGCACGTGATGCGCGGGCCGGACGGCGCGGAGTATCCCAACCAGAGTATTTTCAAAGAGATCGTGAAGCCGGAGAAGGTTGTCTTTTCGCACGGCGGCCACAAAAAAGGCGGCCCGGGCGTGAGTTTCATCTCCACGTGGACGTTTGATGCCCTGGGAAAAAACAAATCGCGCGTGAGCATCCACATGGTATTCCCATCGACGGAGAAACGGGATTTCGTGGTGAAAGAATTCGGAGCAATCGAAGGCGCGAAACAAACGCTGGAACGATTGGCAGGGTACGCCGTCGGGATGAAGAAGAAGTGACGGCGCATGGCCACGTATATAGCGATACTGCGAGGAATCAATGTCAGCGGACATCACATCATTCGGATGGAAGCGCTTCGCGCATCCTTTACCGCGCTGGGTTTTAAGAATGTCAGAACGTATATCCAAAGCGGAAATGTCATTTTTGAAACGAATGAGCCGGCGTCCGGGCTGTCCGCCAAAATCGAAAAACGCATCCTTGGCGATTTTGGCTTCGATGTGCGCGTACTGACCAAGTCGGCCAAAGAAATGGCGGATGTCGTCAGGCGCAATCCATTCGCAAAGGACAAAGGAGCCGAAGAAGCCAGGCTTTATGTGACGTTTCTCTCAGATGATCCGCCGAAGAACGCCCCGGAACTGGTGCAACCCTTGGCGGCAGGTGCGGAAGAAATTCGTATCGTAGGCCGGGCAGTATATCTCCGCCTTCCCAATGGTTACGGTAAAACCAAACTCAGTAATACCGCCATTGAGAAAAAATTGTCCTGTCGCGCCACCACACGAAACTGGAACACGACACTAACGTTGCTCGAAATGGCGGGCTAACGTAATCCGCGGATAATGCGTTCGATCTGTTTGCGGTGAATGGCCAGGTGAGTACCGGCCATGGCGTGCCAGTCGGCGGCGTCAAGCGGACCGAACCAGGGATGGGCAAAACGGGCCGAAGTTTTTAAATTCGGGATAGCCGCCACCGTGGCCAGAAGGTCGTCGCAGGATTTTTCGTATTCGGCCATGACCGCGGCACTTGCTTCAGGACTGGGCTTTACCGCGGCAGTGCTCGCCTGCCCCGGTGGCACGACGCCCTTCGCCAGCGAACTAATGGTGTTGCTTACCCCACGATGGATGATGCGCAAATGGTCCAGCGTCATCCACACCGACCAATTCCGGCTGCTATCTTCCATGCCGGGCACGCGGGCGATGAGCACCCGTTGCGCGCCTGACTCCTCATCACACGAACGAACCAGCGCGCCAATGGCCGCGCGTTCGCGTTGGAAATGGGCATTGAACTTGTCACGATTCCCGCGCATTCGAGTAAAAGCAAATAGTGTTCGGGCAATGAATAATTCGACCTTCGGGAGCCCTGCTCCCGGCGGCGCGAGTTTTGGTTCAGCGATTGCATCCATAACGCCCAGCATCGCATAATGCTTTTAATTTGCAAGCAATATCACTTTTGATTTGCAAGTGATTTAACGGCAACATATTTGCATGATAAAATCGCCAATACCGATGCATCGACCATGGTTCAGGCTTTCGGCCTGCTCTCTTCTAAAACGGCCATTTGCAGGTTGTTTTTTGCAATCCGCTGCTTCCAAACCGCGCGGGCAGTGCCGGATACCGGCCACGCTTTACCAGCGGCATTGAATCTCGGCATGAGAACGCAAATGAGTTCCTCTTCGCGATGACGCGCGGCGGCCTCCGTGGAACACTCGTCCCATTCGATGCGCGTGACGCGATGCAGCAGGCGAATCATCCGGCGCGGGAAGCGCTCGGGATTAGCGACGCGATAGCTCGAGAGCCGCTTGCGCAAGTTGCGCGCCTTGCCCACGTACAGGACACCCTCCCCTGCCCCGCACATGAGATAAACGCCCGGAGTACTCGGGAGCGCCCGAAAAAATTCCTCGCCCAACCGCTCAATGAGCGGCGCAGGCGGCGGAAAAAGCCAGAGCTGGCCGGCGGACATGCCGCAATTTTCCCGCGCCGCAGGAAAGGTAGCAAGCAACAAGTGGTGAACCTTTAAAAAAATCGAAACCTCCATGACAAGAAAAGCGTCATCGTTAATGAATGACATTTATTGCCAATACAGTCGTCTGTAGCGCGCTTATTCTGGGCTTAACTTTGCCCTTGCGGGCAGACCCTCCAGCTCCGGCCCATCCCGTTCGACTGACACTTTTGGGCGATTCGATGATGGCCGTGCAACCGGAGAGCCGCGGCCCCCAGGGATGGGGCGCTTACCTCGGAAAATATTTACCCAACGCGCAGGTGACCGATCTCGCTTCCTCCGGACGAAGTTCCAAGAGTTTTATGCTCGGCGATATGGAAACCAACGGCACCATCAAACCGCCGCTGAAATGGCCGGAGGTATTGACCACCCCGGCCGACTACTGGCTGATCTCCTTTGGCGGCAACGAACTTAAACCCGGGTTCCGGCACACCGATCCCTTTGGCAGTTACACGGCCGACCTCACCACCTATATTGACGAAGCCCGCAAACGCGGCATCACGCCCGTCCTGATCACACCCACCCACCATCCCGCGCCCCGGGACGGCTCCCCTGAACCGCTCGCGCCATACGCCGAGGCGGTCCGGCAATTAGCCAAAAAGGAAAACGTTCCGGTGATGGATCTCTACGACTTCACCACCCAATGGTACGTCAAAGAAGGAACCAATGTCGTGAAGTATCAACCTCCAGAGTACGGCGGGCACCTCAATCATGCCGGGGCGGAAATCTTCGCCGCAGAAATGGCCCGGCAATTCATCAAGATTGAGCCACGCGCGGGCGTCGTTTCGAGGAATTCGCCGCCTGAAAGGCGGCAGCCATAGTAGCCGAGGGCAACGCCCTCGGAAAAATGCCAAAAGGATTAACCTGCCCTGTAAGGGCAGTCCAAAAATTCAATCCCACAAATATTGCTCGTCATAAGGGGCGCGATATTTCTTTAAAATTCCCAAATATTCCTCCTGAAACGTTTCCTTTTTGTGGTGCTCTTCCTGATTAAGAATATATTTCCTCACCGCTTCAAAATGCGATGGGCTAACGCTAAAAAGGCCATAGCCATCCTGCCAATGAAATTCCCGCAAACTTGAATCGAGCGTTTTGGCAAATTTGGACGAATCTTTTTTAAGAACTTCCATGACTTTCACCGTCGGAAATTTTTTTGTGAGATTACAAAGGATATGGACGTGATCTGCAACGCCGCCAACTGTAATGGAATCGCATTCCATGTTTTTAAGAAGGCGGGATTGATAAGCCCACAGACGCTCGCGAATGGCGGGAGTGATGAACGGGTGACGGTCCTTGGTCGAAAAGATGATGTGGGCGCTCAAAACGTGCAATGATTGCGGCATATCGTGAGGGTGACAAAATTTGGATTGCCCTTACAGGGCAAAAATTATCTTGTGAGACTACCTACTGTGGGCGTTGCCCACGGCTACTATGGATCAGGCCTTTGGCCTGAAATGCCAAACCGAAATCCGTCCGAGGAAAATGAGTCGGCCAAATTCATCAGCCCGAAGGGCTGGACTATAGTAGCCTAGGGTAAACAGGCGCGCCTGCGCACTCGGAAAAAGAGCCAAAAGATTAATCCTGCCCTGTAAGGGCAGTCCAAGTCTTGATCGGTAGGCGGCAGAAAAGCCAGAGTTGGCTCACAGACATAAAACATTAATCTGTGGGATTATGTCGTTCACAAACAATGGAACTGCAGGTTCGCCGTTTGATGTGCTTATATCGAAATTTGAGGTAGGGCTGCGCTGCTGCGCAGCCGTCTCCTTAGAAGTTTTTGCGATTATTTGTTAACGGCGTAATCCCATTAATCTGCCACCGTTTCACTTTTCACTCGCACACCATTTTTTTGAAAAAAAGTCTCTAAAGATGAACAAATTTTGTCCGCAGTATCAAACTCAACAGGGCCAATTAATTTAAACCAACCATTGTCCTCTTTGGGAAGCTGGGGGTCTTCACGCTCGCTAGTCGCAATCCAAACCGAAGCCATAGCAACTGCCCCTGCTGTTGGATCTTCATGATAAACAAGCACTAATGTAAAGGCCTGCATGGTTTTACCCCCTCTTCCCCTGGAACTGATGCTGTTTGCTGATTTTCGCGAGCTTCTTTTCCCAATCGCCTTTGTGCGCCAGCGGGTCGGCGTCCGTGCCCCAAAGCTTTTTAACCATCTCGCGCTGCGGCACGAAGGGACATTTGGACTTGGGATTTTTATGGGCGTCGTCGAGCTGGCGCAAAGCGAGTTGCGCGCCTGTCATGAGGGCGGGTTTCTCGGCGCTCGAATATTCTTCGTTTAATTTATGCACGGCTTCATCGAGCGCTCCCCAGCGTTCCGCGCCGGTCGTGCCCCAAAGCGTCGGCTGCGTATCGAGCGGGCGCAGGTTCCAATAGGCGATGCGAATCTGCCGCACGGGCTTGAACGCATCGCTCATCAGGCCGCGGAAAATTTCCTCCAGCGCGGCGTTGATAACGGAATTTTGAAATTGCGGATGGCTAAAACGCCGCGAACCGCCGGCCTCGCTGAAATCGTCGAAGCGGATCGTAAGGCTGAGCTCGCGCAACTGCAATTGCTCACGGCGGAGCTGGCCGGTGAGGCGCGTGGCTTCGCTCAGGGTAAACGTCAGCGCCGCTTCGTAATCCGGCTCGTTGTACGGCAGCGTGGTGTTGCTGGAAATGCTCGAGCGGTCTTTGACCTCGAGCAGGAGCGGTTCGGTCCATTTGCCGTTGGCAAAGATCCAAAGCATCTGGCCCCAGATGCCGAACTTTTGTTTCAACAACATCGGCTGGAGTTTCGCAACGTCGCCAAACGTCGTCGCCCCCAGCGCCGCCAGTGCGCGCTGGCGGTTTTTAGCGATGCCCGACAATTCGCGCACGCTTCGATCCTTGAGAAATTCTTTTTCCTGCCCGTCGGGCACTTCCATGAAACCCGGCTTGGCGGCATCGGTGGCGAGCTTGGCCAGGCGCGAGGAACTGGCCAGGCCGCCGGACACCGGCAGGCCTGTTTCCTTGCGAACGCGCTCGCCGATTTGCCGGATGTAATTCAGCGGCGTGGTGTCGCGCCACACATGCTTGTCCATGGTGGTAAAGTCGAGAAAGCCCTCGTCTATCGAGATGGGCACGAGCGTGGGCGAAAATTGTTCCAGGATGTGGAACATTTTTTCCGATAACTGCCGATAATCATCATAATGCGGTCGGCAGAGGACACCCGTAGGGCAAACGCGCGCCGCCTCGAAACAGGCCATGCCGGTCTTAACGCCGAATTTTTTGGCGATGCGATTGGCCGCAATGACGATGCCATCGCCGCGCCGGCCGCCGCCGACCCAGACGGGCCGGCCCTGCAATTTGGGATTAAGGGCGATCTCGCAGCTTGCAAAAAAGCTGTCGGCGTCCACATGCAGGATGCGATTTTTTGAGCCCATGCGCGCCACTCAATTTAGCGCGAAAAAGAGTGACGCCAAGAAACAATTTTACACGCATGGTATATTTGTAGAATGACAGTAAACAGGCACAGAATTTGCAGTGTCCGATTGCCAGTGGCGAATGTCCACCGGCCGGAAGAAGTGCCACTAGACAAAATGCGGTTTTCATAGGAGTATGAACATATGAGCGATGAGTCCATGAGCAATTTTACGCCACGGGCACAACAGGTGCTCGCGCTGGCAAGAAAGGAAGCTGACCGGTTTAACCACAACTATCTCGGTACCGAACATCTTTTGCTGGGCCTGATCAAATTGGGCCAGGGCGTAGCCGTGAACGTGCTACAGGGAATGGGCATTGATTTGGAAACGGTCCGGATGGAAGTGGAAAAACAGACCGGCACAGGCCCCGATCAAAAAATGATCGGCAATATCCCCTACACGCCGCGCGTGAAGAAGGTCCTCGACTTGGCCCGGCGCGAAGCGAAAAATCTTAACCACACCTACATCGGCACCGAGCACTTATTGCTGGGGCTGCTGCGCGAGGGCGATGGCATCGCCGCGCAGGTCCTGAGAAACCTGGACGTGGACATCGAGGAAGCGCGCCAGCGCGTGTTGAAGGAACTCGACCCAAATTTCGGGAATGAAGAGTCTTCGATTCCTTCCGGTGAAAAACCCCAGCCGCAGCCGCAAGAGAAAAAAGGCGAAGTCAAAACGCCCGCGTTGAAAGCGTTTGGCCGCGACCTGACGGAAATCGCGCGCAAGGGCGAGATGGACCCGGTGATCGGCCGCAAGAATGAAATCGAGCGGGTCATCCAAATTTTGTGCCGCCGCACGAAAAACAACCCGGTGTTACTGGGCGAAGCGGGCGTCGGCAAAACGGCTATCGTGGAAGGCCTGGCACAAGAAATTGCCAAGGGCAATGTGCCGGAAATCCTATTGAGCAAACGCGTCGTGACGCTGGACCTGGCCCTCATGGTCGCCGGCACGAAATACCGCGGACAATTCGAGGAACGCATCAAAGCGGTGATGGACGAAATCCGTCGCGCCAAGAACATCATTCTCTTCATTGACGAACTCCACACTATCGTTGGCGCCGGTTCAGCCGAAGGCACGATGGACGCCAGCAATATCATTAAGCCGGCCCTCTCGCGCGGCGAGATGCAGTGCATCGGCGCGACCACGCTGAACGAATACCGCAAATACATCGAGAAAGACGCGGCGCTGGAACGGCGTTTCCAATCCGTGAAAGTGGAAGCCCCCTCCATCGAGGATGCCATCGAGATTTTGAAAGGCCTGCGCCACAAATACGAGCAGCACCACAAGGCGGAGTTTACGGACGACGCCGTGTCAGCTGCCGTGAAGCTGTCCGACCGTTACATCACCGACCGGTTTTTGCCGGACAAGGCGATTGACGTTTTGGACGAGGCGGGTTCGCGCGCGCGCATCGGCACGATGACGCGTCCGCCGGAATCCAAGACACTCGAGGCGGACATCGAAGAAATCAAAACGCAAAAAGAGCGCGCCATTAAGAACCAGGATTTCGAAGGCGCGGCTTCCATGCGCGATAAAGAGAAACAGGCGAAAGAAAAACTGGAAAATCTTTTGCGCGAATGGCGCACGCATCGCGAAGAAAAACGCGTGGTCGTGGGCGAAGAAGATATCCTGCACGTGGTGGCCAAATGGACCGGCGTGCCGCTCAAGCGCATGGGTCAGGACGAAGCGGCCCGGCTGTTGAACGTCGAAAACGAAATGGAAAAGACGGTCATCGGCCAGCGCGAAGCGGTCACGGCCATCTGCAAAGCGTTGCGGCGGTCGCGCGCGGATTTCAAAGATCCCAAGCGGCCCATCGGCACGTTCCTGTTGCTCGGGCCGACCGGCGTGGGCAAGACCCTGCTCGCCAAGACGCTCGCGGAACAGATGTTCGGCGATGGTAAGTCTCTCATCCATTTGGACATGAGCGAGTACATGGAGAAATTCAATGTCTCGCGGCTCATCGGCTCGCCGCCGGGTTATGTCGGCTATGAAGAAGGCGGCCAGCTTACGGAAAAAGTCCGCCGCAACCCTTATAGCGTCGTGCTGTTTGATGAAGTGGAAAAAGCGCACCCGGATGTGTGGAACATTTTGCTGCAAATCCTTGAAGAAGGAAAATTGACAGACAACGTGGGCCGCGTCGTGAACTTCCGCAACACGATCATCCTGCTGACCTCGAACGTCGGCTCGGACACGATCAAGCGGCAGAGCACGCTCGGTTTCTCCCCCATCACGGACGAGGCCAGCTACGAGAAGATGCGCGAGCGCATCATGGACGAAGCCAAACGCACGTTCCGCCCGGAATTTTTGAACCGGCTGGACGACGTGATTGTGTTCCGCTCGTTCACCAGGCCGGATCTCATCCAGATCCTGGATTTGGAAATCGAAAAAGTTTTGCAACGCCTGCGCCACAAAAACATCAAAGTGGAGCTGGACGACAAGGCGAAGGAATTCCTCGTCGAGAAGGGCTACAATCCCGACTTCGGCGCGCGTCCGATGCGCCGTGCCGTGGAGCGTTTCCTCGAAGATCCGTTGGCGGAGGAAATCCTCAAGGGCAGCCTGCATGCAGGTGAAGTGACGCAGGTCACCGCCGAAGGCGACAAGCTGACCTTCCATCAAAAGGCCGCGCCCGCCGATGCCGTCGCGAACTAACGGCTTACTGAAAATTAAAACCCTTGCGGGCTATTTCGCCTGCAAGGGTAATTTTTTATATGAAAATTCGTCTATTCACTAAAACCTATTGCGGCTGGTGCGATAAAGCAGCAGCCTGGCTCGATGAACGCGGCATTGCTTACGAAACCATCAATGTCAGCAACGATCGAAAGGCCTACGACGAAATGGTCCGTCTTTCCCACCAGACATTCGCCCCGGTGATCGAGGTGGAAGGTAAAATCCTCGCGGACTTTGGGCCGGACGAATTGGCAAAATTTTGGGAGACGATTTCGCCGTCAGAACCGTTCAAGCCAAAGGCCTGAGCCATAGTAGCCGCGGGCAACACGCGCGCGTGCGCCCACGATAGATGCCCCCCAGATATTTTTGCCCTGTAAGGGCAGTCCAAATTGTGTCACCCTAACGGCATGCCAGCGGTTGTTGAATCATTATGGATAAATTAAGCGAGCAACTGGAGACAATGCTACTGGAACGGCATGTTATAAACGCCATATCGCTTATTTCCCATGAACTTTTCCTTTCCACACGAAATATCATTTTATTTATTATCGTTTCGCTGCTCTCCCTGATCCTTTTGAAAGTCGGGCACCTGAATGTTATCGATTGGATGGTTGGATTATTGCTGCTGCTAAGCCTGTGGGCAGCACCGGCAATTGGGTATCTAATCCTAAGAACGCGGAGTCTGAACCGGCTTAAATCAAACTTCAATCAACCCGTGACATACGGGTTAAACAATGACGGGGTATCTGTCTGCTATTCGGATGGCCCAAAACGGGAACTCTCCTGGTCTGAAATTACCAAACACCTGAAGTCTCCCGAGGTGACTGTTTTATATGCGGCCCGCCGAAAGGCATTTATCTTTTTTCCGAACAGCATTTTATCCGAAAAGATCGAAGCGTATATGTTGCAAGCCATCAGCAGGAATCTAAACGTGCCCCCGGTCATCACTAAGAGCGCACGGCCTGGCCCACCGCGAGAGAAATATTTTATGGCCGTTATGATTGTCGTTATCCTGATAATTGCACTCCTTTTGCATCATCACTGGCCACCGCCTGACTTGGGAAAATAAATTTGCGGCCAAAAAGCATTAACCACGATTAATCCACTCCTGGTATTCGCCGATCAGGTCTTTCCGGTCGTGCAGCTCCAGATATTTCTCCACCTGCGCAAAATATTTCCGCGCTTCGCTTTTCCGCCCCAGCGCGGCGTTGCTGACCGCCAGGTAACCTTTGCAGTTCAAGATGGATCCCTCATAAATGTAAAGCTTGGCGCGGGGACGGTTCTCAAAATCAGCCAGGGCTTCACGCACATATTGGTCCATTGCCTCGAAATCCTTTTTGCGATAGGCAATAACCCCGCGCAACAGCGTCAAATGAGACTTTGCCGTTTCGGAGAGTTGCATTTTTTCTGCCTGCGCCAGCAACTCTGCGGCTTCCTGCGGCCGATTAAACCGCCCCACGAGGAACATCGCCAGGTCTATACAATAGATCGATTTGTCCGTGGCCTCCTCGAGGGCCGTGCGCTGGTTTTCCAGGGCCTTGTCGTATTGCCCGGCAATTGTGTAAATGCCCGCCAGCGTGATGTGATAAAGCTCCGGCGGCGTGTCCGCCTTTTCCGCAGCAGCACGGAAACCGGCTATGGCTTCGTCGAGCTTTCCCAATCCCGCCAGCGCCTGTGCGCGGTAACGCGCTATGGAATAATCATTGATCCCGATATTCGTTGCCTGTTGGGTTTTTACCAGCTTGTCCAGGCAACGCAGCACTTCCTCCCAGCGATGCCATACCCTCGCCGTATGCAGTTTGACATAGACGCGCTTGGTTTGGCGAAACCACCAGCGCAATACCGGATACAGGAACACGACGTATGCCAGCATCAACGCGAAAGTGGCCATCCACAGCAAGCCGTCTGGCGTTTGCCGGTGGCGGATCGCCCACGTCAAAAGACCTGCCAGCACCAGAATGATCGCAGTCGAACTTCTCATACTGGTAAACCAATTGGCCCATAAACCCGGCGCGGTTCCCTGGCGATATTGCAATCTTTCTTTCGGCGTGAGGCCGGACTTCCGCGTGGAAATCAATGCCTGCCGCTGATGGATAAAATCGCTGATGTCCGTCGTGTGCTGGCGCAGTTCCGTCCAGCCGCGCGCTTCGAGAATTTGCCGGGCTTGCGCCGGCGTTTCTGCGGCGACTTCTTCGGCCTCGTTCCGGCCCGAGGGCGCTTTGCCACTCCAAAGAAAATTAGTCATGGCTCATCATCTCGCGTTTATTGGTCATGGTTAACTTCAGTGCCGCGCAGCATTTTCCCTTCAAAAATCGTTATCCCCGGCGGCCTTTCAGGTTCCAATTTAAGCAGATTTTAGGCCGGAAAAATGGCCAAAAGCGGGATTGGAGAGACCGGAGCATTTGAGGAAAAACTATAACCAGCGCGGAGCGAGGATTTTTGGCTCTTTGGCGAGGCTTCGGTAAGGGAGCATGGCCTTTGGCGCCCTGTGACCGAGCCGAAACGACGCCAAAGGCCAAAAAGACCGCTTTCAATCTGCTTTCCCATCCATCTAAACCGGGCGGTTATAATTTTTCCGATAATGCTCCATTAATTCTCTGTCATTTTTCTGATTTTTCTCGCGCCACCCTGCTCGAGGGAATTAAATGCGTTTCCTGAATTTATTTAAACTATGAAAACGCAAATTGCCTCCTGCTTTGGTTCCTTATTGTTCGCCTTTTCTTTAAGTGCACAAACTGCCCCGCTCACCGCGGGTGACCCGATTCCCCTGCCCGGCACGACCGATGGATACGATTTCATCCAGTTTGATAGTAATGGAAATCGCCTGTTGCTCGGGCACGAAGGCAATAAATCGTTCGATGTGTATGACCTCGGCTCGAAGAAATTGACTGTGGTGCCCACCAGCACGTCGCAGGACGCCGCCACCGACGTGAAAAACCATTTGTATTATGTCAGCGGAAACGATCCCGGCCGCCTCGTGATTGTGAATAGCAAAAGCCTGGCCGTGGTAGGCGAAGTTCCGGTGCCTTCGAACGTGGATTTGATTGGTTATGACCCGCAAACAGGATTGGTTCACCTCTGTAATGACAAGGCGGCGGAGCAATGGGTCATTGACCCGGTCGCGAAAAAAATCGTGACGACCATTAAATTTGACGGCACAGGCATGGAAGACGTGGCGCTGGATTTGAAAAACCGTCGGCTTTACCAGGCTGTAAAGGGCACCAGCACCATTGCGCAGGTGGACCTGGACAGCCACAAAATCCTCGCCGCATGGCCGCTGGCCCCGGACAAAGGCCCACACGGCATCGCCCTGGTCCCGGGCACCGATGGCCTGCTGGTAGCCTGCGCGAGCAACCTGGTTTTGCTCAGCACAAGTACCGGAAAAGTAGTCGCCACAGCCCCCATCGGCGCGCGCGTGGATGAAATGGCCTACGACCCTGGCCTGCATATGGCTTATTGCGCGAGCCGCGTGGGCAAAATATCTGTCATTGATGTTGAATTGGACACGACAGGATCGACAGGCGCTCGCTTAGTAAGGGCAGATACGCTAATCCCAAGAGGCGAAGTGTCAGATGTCACCAAGACTGGCGACATCACAGTAGATCCGGCGACTCATACCGTCTGGATTGCCTATGTCAAAGGCGACCAATGCTTTGCCCAGCCGTTTACGCCGAGTCAGAAGTAGCGCGTAGTCACCACGGTTCATCGTGTGGGTTTAATATCCGGTCTTCTGGCTTTAACGCTATATTGGGAACGACCCAATCCGTACCGTTTGTTATCTGACGATCGCCCAACTCCAGCCGATACCGTTCATAGGTACCATCACTATGACGAATGACTAAGCTGGGAGAAGCGAAAACAGTAAATCCACCGGCTTGACGAACTATATCTGCCGCAGTAATGCCGTTGGTCCAGGGATAAAGACCCGGTTTATGAAATTCCCCACCTACATATAGGGTTGACGTAGAAGCGACATGCGAAATACAGCCGCATATGAATGCAATAGGCAATAGAAGGGAAATTTTCCGGATGGTCTTTGCGTTCATAGCCAGATTGCCTTTCCCGAAAGCTGTGCCTCAAGACGAATTAATGCAATACTTTTTAGAAGCCTGTTATTGTTTCCACCCGTTGTTAAACATTGTCTATAAAACACTTGCGTAAATCGCCCATCGTAAATCGTAATTAAAAAATAGCGGTAGTGACTAACTATGAGATTCGATCTGGTCACGGTAATATGGCCGGATGAGTGCGTCACTCTTGCCACTTGCTGCAGCGGCGGGCTACGACCGCCGACTCCGCGGACGTCAGTCCGCGCTGGTTTCCCTTCTGGCTT
>DATJXK010000019.1:0-13529 GCA_035500235.1 Pseudomonadales bacterium
GGACGAGGTGTTCCGGCGAATTTGGACAGAGGCGCTGTTGGTCACATAGTTGAGTCCGGCGAGCGCTGTGCCGTCGAGCGTGGCGAAATTAGCGGAGACATCGCCAGTGAAGCCGTTGGTGCGCACGACCGTGACGACCGCGCTGCCAGCACTTTCATTAAATATATAATTAGTTGAGCCGAAGTATAGTTCGCCGGGTGGTCCAATATTATTTTCAACGGCCAGAATCGCATTGGAAGGCGCAAAGATAAACGGAGTGCTGGCGATATTAGTCAAAGCCATGCCGACCGTCTTGGCAAGCGCAGCGTTGCTGATGATTAAAACCTGGGCCTGCACATCGGCAACACCTGGATTAAATGTGATGACCTCATTAGTGGAAATATAATCAACGCCGGGGAGCCCGGTAGCGCTGTTGGTCGTCGTAAAGAACTGCACGGACGAAGTAACATTCGTATTACCCTGACGAATAATATCAACATTGGCAATTCCACCGGGGATATTTTCAAATACAGTCGTGGAAGCGTTCGCAAAGCTCACGGCACTGTTCACGTTCTGGATGGTCAGCACTGCGTTGGACTGACTTTGCGGTCCCAACAATGTCGCCGGCGGCGTGGGGTTAGCCAGATGCATGGTGACTGACCACTGGCTCGCAGAAACATCATTCAGGTTGTCCAAAACCGGCACATTCACGGTTTCGACACTTTCGCCAGCGGGGAAATCCACGTGCGCTGAAAGCGGCAAATAATTTACATTTACGATTGCTGTATCATTTGAGCTTCCCGCAACAAGGTTCGTATCAGTCGAGAAATCAACAAAGACATCACCTGTACCATCAGCATTGGTACCGGCCGTGCCGCCCGTGCGAAGAATAGTGATGGGCGCAACGATCGAAGTTTCCGTAACTATATAATTGCCGGAACTAAATTCAAAGGTGCCTGACCCGGTCATCGAAAGGCCATAAATCTGCACAATGTGGGCTGCTGGGGCTCCATCATACATGGTGAAGGCGCCGCCCAAAGTAATGATGCCCGTACTTGTCTGAACCAACGCGGCGTTCACCGCGCCATTGGCACCCGTCCCGAAATTAATTGATGGGTCGGTCACGCCGGTTACCAATAAACGAGTGACACCATTGCGAATGACACCGTTGAAACCGGTAAACTGGCCCACCACCAGAATGCGGTTGTCCGCCTGGATAATGATTCCGTTTACGCCATTATTGGCGCCCTGCCCCACATTGACGGTGAAGCTGGCATCGGTCGAGCCATCGGCATTTAATCGAACAATGTTGCCTGCCAAAGCGTTATTAAAGGTCCCAAAATTGCCCCCAACAATAATGCGGCCATCCAACTGGATCGCGATCGCGTTGACAGTCCCATTGGTCGCAGCATTCCCCGCATTAAATGTTGTGTCAATAGAACCGTCGGAGTTCAATCGCACGAGACCATTGACCACGAAACCATTATAATGAACAAACGATCCCCCGATGAGGATTTTACCGGCGGACGTTGAATTGGTTGGGTAAACGGCAATCGTATCGACCGTTCCATCCACACCTGAACCGACATTGAAGCCGGCATCAAGGGTACCATTGTTATTAAGACGGGCAATACCGAAGCTGGCACCCGTAGGATTGCCCGGCCCGCTGCTAATCGCGCTAAACGCGCCGCCCACATAGATCCCCCTGGTGCCATTGATAAACGCTTCGGCCAGGGCATAGACGGTCCCGTTGGCGCCCGATCCTGGATTGAAGGTGGTATCCAGGAAGCCATTGGTCATGAAACGGGCGATGTTAAACCGAGTAAGGCCATCGGCGCTGGAGAAAGTGCCGCCGATCAACACATTACCGTCCGATTGACAGACCACGGATTGGACCGGGCCATTGGCACCGGCAGAAAATCCATTATCAGTGGATCCGTCCGGATTCAACCTTACGATGTAGTTTTGCGGGTTGCCATTGACGGAGGTGAAATCGCCACCAGCCAGGACCTGTCCATTGGTTTCATAGGCCAGCGTGAGGACGTTTCCATTGAAGGTTGCACTAAAGAGGCCGTTGGATGAACCGGGCGATTGGTTATAGCTGGACGACAAAATATTCACTATGGCATTGGTCGGCATACCCAGTGTTGCATTCGTGGGATTGGACAACCCCACATTAAAGAAGTAGTTACTGACCAGCAACACGCCGGTATTGGCGACCGGCACATTGAAGCTGGCGGTCAATTGGCTGTTGCTAAATGCCAGGACGCCACTGGTCGGCGTGTAGTCAACCCCCGCCGTGGTGTTGCTGCCATTACTCGTATTGTAATTGACGGAGACTTTCCCGCTTGATCCGCTCGTGCGAACTACGCTAATGGTAGCGAAAGCGCCATTGGCATTGACGAGATAGGAAGGCTGGCTGAATTGAAGCGTCCCATAACTATCATTATTGGTGATGGTCAAGGTGGCGTTGGTAATGGAACCAGGCGAGGTGGCAAAGTAGAAGAGCCCCGGAGCGGGACCGCCCGTGTTCAGCGGATTGAACAAATGAACGCTAAATTGTTCTGAACCGCCAATAGCCGCAGTGTCCAGGATGGGAACGGTGATAGTGCGCGGCGAGGCATCTCCGCTGTTCCAGTTTAATGTGTTGGTAGAACCAACGTAGTTCACACCATTAGTCGCCGTTCCGTTGGCTGTGGCATATTGGACAGAAATTTGGCCTGCACTGCCGGAAACGCGATTAACGACAAAGCTAATGAAGTTGCCGCTTTCATTCGCCACATAATTGGTCGCGCTAAAGGTTAAATAGCCCTGAAAATTCGGATTGACGAGAGTCAACGTAGCGTTGGAGATGCCAAATGACGCAATGCCGTTATTGGCACCGAGCGATGTCAAGCTAAGGTTGACCGTCTTTCCTACAAAGTTAGTGGAAATAAGGCCATTGGCCAAAATGGAGACCGGATAATTATTGCTCGTCAAGTTATTACCGGTTCCAAACTGGAGGAGGAGGTTGGTAACCCCGCGATAATCAATACCTGAGATCGCCGTTCCGTTAGTCGCCCATGCCCTCATATTCACCCTGATCGAGGAAACGCCGTTGCTGCGGATCACAGGGATGATGGCCGTGCTGTTGGTGGCAAAGAAGTTGGTGGACAAGAAACTAAATGTCCCCGCCTGCGATGAATCATCAATTACGGTAAATGGCGCGGACGAAGCCCCCAGTGCCGTGCCTATTGGCACATTTAAACCACCAAGATAGAAGGAATCTGCGCCGCTGGGATTTGCCAGCTGAAACTGCGCATTAAGATTTCCCGAGCTCTGGGAGTTGTTAATCACACTGATGGTGGCGATAGATTGATTATTTAGAGGAAGATCTGCCAAAGTCAAAAGGAGGCCATAGGGGTCTTGAAGCGTGCCACCCAGGCCAGAGAGACCATCGCTCCGCTCGCGCGTGGGTTCGAACATAAATTGTGAAGCTACCCAATACAACGGAGGCGTGCTGTCGTAGAAATAGTCCCGGCCGCTTTGGGCGAGGCCTGGTATGATCGAAAAGTTGGCGGAGGCAGGTCCCAGATCGCCATTCGTTCGCACGAGGCCCACGGTAAGAAGTGATTCGCTCTTATTTGCGGAATATGAGGGGAGCTGGAATTGGATGTTCCCCGGCCCTGGCGTTGATCCGCCAATCAGACGGGCCACGCTGTAGCGATCACGCACACCGTCGCGCGTCTTGGGTTCCACCCATAAATTTGGATCAAAGAAACTATTCGCGATCCCAAAGCTTTCATCGAGGCTGTCACATACATTCGTATAAGCCTGGCCACCGCCCACTTGATAGAAATCTCCACCAATAATAATATTGCTGTCGCTCTGGACGCCGGAACTGTAAACCGCGGCAAAGTCGTTCGCAAAAATCTTCTTCAAGCCTGCAAACTGGTTATAGGCCGTATCCATGAACGTAGTGTCCACTGTGCCGTTAGAATATAAACGGGCAAACCCGAGACGATGCGTGCCATTAATATTAGAAAATTGGCCGCCAACATACATCGTCCCGTCAGGTTGGACATTGACGTTCCAAACGACATCGTCAGCCCCACTGCCAATGAAAAAGTTGTTGTCAATACTTCCGTCCCAATTGAGCCGGGTAATATAGTTGGCGGGGATTCCATTAAAATGCGTGAAGGCGCCACCGATCACCGCCCTGCCGTCCGGCTGCCATCCGATTGCGTTGATCGTATTATCCGCTCCCGCAAAAACGTTGCTAAAGGTAGTGTCCAGCAAGCCATTGGTGGTAAAACGCGCAATATTGGCGTAGGGCTGGCCGTTCACGCTGAAACTGCCGCCAATCATGATATCATTGGCAACCCCCGGAAGAAACGCCACAGCGCTGACAGTACCACTAAGGATAATGCCCGGATTGAAGGAAGTATCCAACGAGCCGTCCGCATTTAATCGCGCTAAACTGTAAATTTGCTGGTTGTCAACAGTGGTAAACGAACCGCCGATTAGCACCTTGCCATCCGGCTGCAGGACGACCGACTCAACCGGACCGTTTACAGCAGGGGTAAATGATGTATCAAGGGAACCATCCGGATTGATACGGGCGACGTAGCTCTGCAACTTATTGTTAAACGCCGTAAAATCGCCAGCGATGATGTACTGTCCGGCCGGAGTAACAGCCACAGATTTAACCGCGTCATTTGCGCCGGTAATCGGAGAGAAAGAAGAATCCAGATTGCCGTTCGTATCCACGAGCACAAGATTGTTAATCGGATTGCCGTTATTCAAAAGGAAGCCATTATAGGAAACAAAATTGCCGGCGAGCATGGCCTCATTGTTGGTTAGCATGGCCAGGCTGTAGACCACGCCCGATACACCGGGAGTCGCATCCCGGCTCGGAATGGTGCTGGGAACCTCGGTTGGCGGCAATGCCATCAGATTGTTGAAGTCGGCATTATAAAGCTCGTCCACCGAGCCTGCGGGTGGGTGTTGGTCGTTAAACAGAATCGTCACGGTTGTTTCCGCCACTTCACCGGCAAACCACGGACCCGTCTTACTGCCCTGGTTAGGAAGCGTCGCCGTACGATAGAGTTCGATCTTAAAGTCCTTATTAAATTTGGTTAGCGTCGAATTGGTGACGGTGAACGTAATTTCCTGAAGCTGGGAGGCAGGCCCACCACCGGACGGGAATGAAATAGAACCCGTGGCCAGCGTGAAATCAGAATTTTGCCCGCGAATCGGCGACGCCGTAGGCGGCGTGGGCACGGCATAATCCGATCCAGGTTGAAGAGGAAAGAATATATTTTGCTCTTCCTGGGCAGGCGCATCACTGCCTTCCTGATTATTGATGCGGTAGGTAAGGGTAGCAGCATCGCCATTCGTGCCAAACCGCTCCACCCAAATCGCCACCTGGGTCCAGTTATTGACAGGGCTATTGTTTACATCCTCGGGAACACGATAATTTGCCTTTTCAAAACCAAAGAGAACATTCGTGGGTGCCAGGGCCATGGCAGCATTAGTAATCGAGATCGTGTTAGTAACAAAGGTATTGGTCCCCATAATGTTCGTCAATGAAAGGATCGTATTGGTGTAGACGAAGGGGACAATGTCGGGCCCGTAGGGATCGGCACTCTGATTCAAAACTTTAATCATGGCCGTGCTGAAGGTCGGATCTACCCGCGGCTGCGAGAGATCGCCGAATTCGTTCGCGTCCAACTGTGCATTGGACAATACCATGCCGAAATAGACGTTTTGGAAGTTGTTGACGACTGGTCCATTTCGCGAATTGGCTCCAAGAATTGGAACCAAAATGGTTTTGCTCATTTCGTAATTATCAAAGACCAGCTGGCCGTGAACCGGGGTGTAATCAACATTTTGCACACCGGGCAGGTCATTCTGCGGCATGGTTCCGAGCGCCATTAGATTGGTTCCGTCTACCGTTGAATAATCCACAGTGCAACGACCCGAAGAACCAGCCACACGGGTGACTGTGACCAGCACGCCCTGCGCATTATAAGGATAATAGCTCGAGATGACCGAAATGTAATCGTTCCCATTATTCCCGGCCGGCACGGCGCTCTCCGTACTGGCAGCCTGGTAAAGCGGCAAACGCGAATACCCGTCAAAATCCTCCGTGGCAAACCGGAACACACCGGAAGACTGGTAGGCCCATTGTAACGATATGGTGCCGGTTGAGGGGAAAAGCCCGGTGGGAGACAAGAAAGAAGTGGAGTTTGCCTTGGTATCCACGGCAATGTAGTAAGTCGTACCGGCTACCGCGTTGAAACGCAAATGACTCGGGCCATAATAAGGAGGAGCAAACTCATTTTCTACAAGAACCCCCTGCTCCCCGGGCGGCGGAGGGACAATAGGAAACGGAGTTGTTAGCGCATTTTCATAATCTCCACTGGTGCCTAAAATGGTCTGTGTCAGGGTCGCTCCCTGGGGTGGCGTCGGCGTATTATTAATCGGGAACAAATTGTCGTTTGCCGCCACCTGGTTAAGACCGGACACTGAATTTCCTGTAAAAACCGCAAGCACAGTGTCCAAGGGATAATCATTAGTTGAAACGGTCTGGTTAATTGAATCCTGAACCGTGGTATAGGTAACCGTGCTGTTCCCCCAATTGGTGACACCAGGTGCAGTCACCGTTTCCAAATTTGTGACCGTGACATTTACCACCTGATAACCAAGAATCGAATTGGTGACGACGCTTTGCGAAAAACTTCCGATCGTATCCATCTCCACTTCCCCGCTTTGCGGCGCCGTCCAAGAATACCACAGAGGGGCGTTAGGAGCAAAACCAGCGATACTCGGGGGATTGTCGTTTGGAACGAAGCCCGCATTGCTATTGGTCACCGTTCCCGACGTGCCATAAATCACCTGTGCCGTAGCGAAGTTCGTCTGCGCCCTGCCCGTCGCGGCCATGAAACCGCCCACAATAACCAATACGATAGTCGCTATCAACGGCATCCGGCGCCAGGAAACCTGCTCTGATCGGTTACGGGCCCAAAAATTTTTCATATGCTTACTCAAGTTATCGCGCGCGATCCGCGCTAAATTTCTGTGTTCTCTTCTTTCTATCTTAGGAGCCTGTGACTCCCGTCTCTCTTCCGAAACAATATTTGCCTATTGCCCGTAAACATCCGCCGAATTCGGACTGACGCTTACCCGATAATATCCATGCGCCGAAGAATCAATCGGTTCATTAACAACGTTGGTGATAGGCCAGCCGCCCACGGGCGGAACATTGGTGGGCGAAATAAACGTCGTTACCGCCGTCCACGAAGTCATATTGGTCGAATAGTAAATGGTATTCGTCGAACTCGGAATTGAATTCCAGGTCAATTGAATTGTCTTTTGGCCCGGC
This sequence comes from Pseudomonadales bacterium, assembly GCA_035500235.1. Classification (GTDB taxonomy): domain Bacteria; phylum Verrucomicrobiota; class Verrucomicrobiia; order Limisphaerales; family UBA11358; genus UBA11358. The sequence goes on from DATJXK010000019.1 coordinate 7,346, forward strand.
TTGAATGGTGAAGGTGTCAGATTAACTTCGTTTGCTACGAAGAAAGGATACGGACTGCCAGCGTTGGGGACCGGGAAGCCATTAACGCCGTAGCCACTGGAATCCAGCGGGCTTTGCAACAGCCCGGTATTGACCCGATAGCTGACTCCTCCCATGGCGAAGTTGGTGGAACTGAAAATACCCACGTACTCAGGCACCCAGCGCAAACGGTTCGTATTAGAACCATTCAACTGGAAGGAAACTTCCTGCAGCGGACCACCGCTTACTGAGGCGGAAGCAACGGCATCCGCATAATAAATGACCAAGTTGGTATTAAACAGCAGCGTTGGAATGTTCTTATTGCCTTCGCCGTTCGCATAACTGGCGTAGTTTAATAAAATGAGACGATCCACATAGATAGCATTGGTCACTCCCGGCATCCCGACGCCCGTAAAGTAAAACGAACTATTCTGACCGACAGCATTCAGGCTCAACTGCCCAATCGCGGCGTTATTGTAATATCCATTGGTGGAGACTCCAAAATCAGCCCCGGCCCAGGTGCTCGAAATGATTTTATTTGGCGCCGGCGCGGTCATTCCAATTGTCGTCGCCAGCAAATCACCGCTGGCGGGCTTCACTGGCATAACCAAACCATTTGCACTCCCGCCATTGGCGCTTCCTACTGTCCAAACATTGGCATTGCTGGCGTTCATATCTGTGAGCAAATTGGTCTCCTCAAATACCAATGAGCGGCCGGACTGCAACGCGAGGTTGGTCGTTTCCAATTCACTACCCGCAAGGATAATATCGCCGCCGGCGACAAGCTGGCCATTTGTCAATGTGGCTGTAACTGCATTGAGGTTAAACGAACCAACACCATTGGAAATAACCCCGCCACTTTGGAAATTCGTCACCCAGATCTGCGAGCCCTGGTCCGCAAGCAAACCGTTGTTGATAATCGAACCATACGGAACCTGGAATGCAATGGCGTTCGTCACTGCCGCTACAGCGTTTGATCCGCCCGCCAGCAGAGTGGTCGGGCTCCAGGTAAGATTGGTTGCCGTCGTCCCCACGGGAATGATATTTCCATACGGTCCAGCCACGCGCGCGGTTACGGTAAAGGAGAAATTTGTCGACACACCAACTGCGATATTAGTCGTTAATGGGCCGGCCGTAACGAAGCCATTCGCGTAGGTTTTGTTAGTGCTATAAACTTTATTGCCTCCCGCGCTGCGATTGATCGCGGCGATCAAGTTCGTCATCGTTGTCTTGAAATTTCGTCCGATCAAAACGGCATAAGGAGGCGACTTGCTTGTAATGGAGTTGGTAAAGATGTACGTGATCCCGCCTCCAATCGTTACCGCATTATTTTTCAGCACATTTGTCCCCTTGCCTGACGAAAGTGTTGCCGTCGCAAAGGTAGCCGAAGTGTTGGTGATAATCTGGTTAGTGGCGGAGTTGCCAATCATTAGTGCGAAGTTAGGCAGGCGTATGGCACCGTTGTTGGTGATCCAAAGTAAATTGGGGAAAGTATTCGGCCATTTCCAGTTCGTCGGCTCAATATTCTGCAAATTCAATTCGCCATCGGGCGAACTCGCGCCTGCTCCAATGACATTGGTCGTTAATGTCAAGTAATTAGCATTGGCAAACATGGAACCAAAGACGTTCAACACATCGCTAATCACGAGGGAATTTGTAGCATTCAGCGTCAGGTTACGAATCTGCGGGCTGGTTTGAGGATTCAGATCGCTATCCACCAACACGGTGCGCCATTCGTTGGTCATAACCACGATATTCGTTACTGGAACATTATTTGAGATGGTGATAACAATATTGCTGACGGTATCAAACCATCGCGTACTCCATGCCTGAATCGTTCCATTCCAATCAGGGATTTGGGACTCCACCAGATTACTAATCGTTATCGAACCGTTCGTCTTGGCCAGATTGATATCAGAATAGAGAGGATCCATGTCTGCTCCACTGTTATCAAATTCATTGGTCGCATTGAGCGACATGTATCCCGGATCAGTAATCTGAGCCGCACTTAAATTTAACGTGTGGCTGGCAAAGATGCGAACCGAGCCAGGCAGGTTCGTAATGGATCCGCTGGGATTTATGACACTGACGTTGGTGGCCCCCACTCCATTACCCAGAAAATCTGCAAAAACATAAGGATTATTAGTAACTATGCCCGGATCAAAAACGGGAAATTGGGGAAGAGAGGGTTGCGAGGTAACCAATTCCGTAGCGCTTTGGGTGAGGACAAAGTTATCAGGATATCCCCCCGGACCAATCGGCACGTTCGTTACGGCACCAGCTACATAGTCATCATTCAAATAAAGATGATTCGTGATAGTTTGGCCGGTGGCATAATTCAAATAGGTGCCTTCCCACTCAACAGTCACGTCTCCACTGCCAATAAAAACATTGTTTACCGTGGTGGCAGCAAAATAAACATTGTAGGTAACATTCGTGGGGCTGTCATTTTCAACAAAAGCTGATCGGTTTAAATTTTCTCCTGTTTGCTGATCGTAAGGCATGCAGTTGTTCAGGTCCAAAATGAATGGCGGAATCCGAAAAGGCGGCGAATCAGCCCCAATCAAACCAGTGATGGGATTAACAAATCCCAGTTCCGTGGACGGATCCCATGCATTTGTATTTACCCCCGAATCTCCTGTCCCGGTAAAAGGCGCGGGAGGCAGGGTCTCAAAGAATCCGTTGACCTCCCCAAAAGTAGCAGGCTCCATCGAAATAACACTTCGGCTTAAATCCACATTTTGTCCATTCACCGCAAATGAGCCCGCCGAACCGATGGCAATGGTCCCGGGAATAATGACATTTGTCGCCTGGATGATGCACGCACCCGGAGCAAAATTCCCATCCAAAATGGAGTTGCAATGGATAATGCCGGGGTTATAAAACGTATCAGCCATCTGATTGGTGGCGCTCGAATTGGTCTGTTGCAGGTCAAACTTGAAACCAAAGGCCGTCAAATCGTTATTCAATAAGAATTCGACCGGACTGTTTATCAACAATTGGCCATTGTTGGTATAAAAGAGCGTCCCCCACCACGGCTGGCAATAAAAGACCTGGTTATTAATGATAGCTTGGTACGACACGCTGAAGATGCTTTCGTTGTCAAAGGCCGTAGCGTTAATTTGCGGAACCTGCGGTGGCCCCGGCACGGCATAGAATACGTTCTGATTATTAACGTATGTTTGGGCCGATACCATCTGTGCAAAAAACAAACACAGCAGCAAACCGGTCAATTTCCGGCCCACTAGACCGAAACCGGAAATTGGCAATTTAAAAAAGGTGAACTTCATATGCTAGTGAATAGTAATGGTCATCGGCATGGTCACGATATTCGCGGGCTGGGACGAGTCCATGAGTTGGACCGTCACGTCAAAGACCTGGCTTACACCGTTGGTTATGGTGACATTAGGCGTGCCTTCAATCACATTACCCCCCAACAGTGCCAAACCTGACGGCAATCCCGAGACAGACCATGTATAGGGTGTGGAACCGCCGGTGGCCGAAAGAGGAGTTGGCACATAGGGCACGCCATTCGTGCCATCCGGCAAATTGGTAGGTGAAATCGAAATGATCATTTGGCTTTCCAGCTCCTGAATGCTTGCCCCCGTCGGGTAAACAATGGGTGTGTTTGTCGTGCCATCAAATGATCCCCACAACACGCTCGTAATGGCGGTGGACTGGTTGACTCCGCTTAGCTGGCCGTCTACAAATGAATTGGTATCCACAAACGGCCCATTCCACCAGGCTGTGCCAACCTTGTTGTAACTAAACGTAGTCTCCTGGTCAATGACCCCGGGACCCGCCGAATTAGGTAACACCTGTCCCGTTTCAAAGTTAATGTCCCTGGTGACCGTGCCGACAAAGGTGTTTGCCCCCACGTTATCCGCCGCCGTAAGCAGAAAGTCCGGCGCTGTGATGATGCGCAGGAATCGTCGCACACCCAATTGGGAATTCGTCGGATTATACCAGACCATCGGATAACTATTGGTAAAAGGCTGGTAAAACGCGCCCGTCAGCGGATCCACGTTATTGTCAGAAACACGCACAAATTGAACGTGCTGAATACCCTGATATTTCGCCGGGGGATTGGTAGTAAGTGTGCAGGCGTAATATTCAAACACATCATTGGTAAATTTAGTGATAATGCTTTGTGTACTAATAGCGCCGGTATTAGGATCTGCGAACGAAGTGATGACATTGGTGGTAGATCCTGCGGGATTATTCGTGGCGAGCGTCGAGACGATATCAATCCCGCAACTACCCGGTGGAAGTGTATAATAATCCCCCGAGATCACCCCCTTTAGGATCGTCGTCGTGGTGGTGATATTAGTTTGGGGTGGAAGGCCCGCGGGATCGCCAGGCTTGTTAGCGATACTAATTGTTTGCACTTTCGCTGGCGTGTTCGTGTGTTCATGCACGATCACAATGTTTCCAAACGTATAAGCGAATTCCTCCGGGAAAGTTTTGAAGAAACCGTTTGTCACGACTACCAGGTGAGGCGGCAGATCCGCCGGATCACCGGGGTTATTAGTTAGGTAGGATACAATAACCGGGTTGGTGACCACGACGAAGAAGTTTGAAACCGTGTCGATTTGCACGTTTGGAAACGCCGCCTGCACTGCAGCCGGCGGATTGGTGGAAGCGAATTCCAGCAACGTGGCCAGGTTAGAGGTAACCAGCAAATTCAAGGTGTTGAAATTGGTGTTTTCCCACTGCGACCCCGTTGCGGGTGTTTCCAATGTGAGATTGTTTGACGTCATAAGAAATCGCATGCCCGCCGCATCGTCCTCCGTCAAACCACTATAAAAACCGCCGATATCCAAACCACCCAATCCAGGTTCAGGTCCAGATTCAAAATCATTCGCTGCCACAGCCGTATATTCCGGCACAGTCGTATCCGTCGAAAAAGGAATAGTAATGGCAGTCCAATCTGGTGGATGGTGCCCGCAATCTTCAGCAATGCCATACGTATAAAGCAGGTTATTTACGTAAGGCGAATAGATCGTTCCGGTATTCGGCCCGGTCAATGGCTGGTCGGAAATACCATAATTCCGCTGGATAACCACATAATTCACATTCTCAGGGCATGGAGGAGGAGATGGGCCTTCAAAACGCTGACGCAACGTCCAGGTGTATCGCTCAGGTTCGGCCAACCCCATTTGTTCCACCAAACAATGCAGTGTCACAGATTTTAAATCTGTGAGAAACAACCCCTGCGCTGTGCCGTTAAAATGTTGGGAATTAAAGGGAAATTCCGTAAGGTTGGGACTATAACCATCCACCCCATTCGGGTGGTTGGTGAAGAAATTATTCATGATGGCAAAAGCCTGATCGCACGCGGCTTCGCCCTGCGCTCCGAAATAACCAGAAAAATCCTCATCGTAGGCATAGTAAAGCACTGGGTCATTTCGCCGATACCCTTCAGGATAATTCTTGGGAGCTCCGATATCGCCCAAGAAAACGGGGCCGCCTGATTCTCCAAAAGATTCATAGGCCAAACCATAACCTAGAACAATGGTCTGCCACGAGTCGTTGCCATTCCCGATAGGTCCCAGCAAGGCAAAACCCCAGGCCTGTTGCCAGCCTGCCACAAGCAGCGCCCCGCAAATAAAAAATAATTTAATCAATCGTTGCATATGTCACTGCCGCAAAAGCTGCACGCGGTAAAATCCTGCCGCGCCATTACCCATATAAATTTGATCGCTTGTCCCTGACGCAAACCTGGGCGAACCGACGTTGATCCATGTGTTGAAATCAGTCGTTACCTGCACCTGGTATGTCTTCCCGGGCTGCGTGTTCCAGACCAAAAATTGTCCCTGGTACGAGGTCTTCAGCCAAGTGGCTGAATTAGTCGGGTTGCCACCGGTTTCAAATATCTGCCAGGGCGTCGGTCCATTGGCTGCCAGCGGCACTGTGGAAGAAGGCCAATTTGCCTGGTTAGTCCCATAATACAGAGTCATCCATTCCACCGGAATTGGACAAGCCGCCGTTCCCCAATAAAGCCCGCTCCACGTTTTGCCACTGGCTGAAGGTGACATCGGCGAAGTAAAGCCAGCCATCGTCGTATAATTCACCGTAAATGAATGCGTGCTATTAGTTTTCAAGCCATTCGCGGCGGTCATAGTCCATTGATTGGCAGTGAGAGCGGCTATGTTCGTTGCCTGCG